>NZ_JBFRGR010000042.1:0-43421 GCF_052115445.1 Paenibacillus sp. 2RAB27 | reverse complement strand
TTGTTTAAATTCATCATTGTACCTTTGCCGTTGTTCACCCATTGTGAACACCTCCTCGTTATGTCTATTATCTTAAATCTGTTAACGAGGTGTCCACTTTTTATTCTAGCTGCAGTTTTCATCACTATAGGCCTTTAAATCAAGCTTAAGCTGGTTTTCTTGCTTCTTTAGTGATGTTTTTCATCACTAAAGGCGCTGATATCAGACTGGGGTTGATTTTCTTGCTTCTTTTGTGATGTTTTTCATCACTAAAGGCCCTGAAATCAGACTGGGGTTGGTTTTCTTGCTGCTGTAGTGATGTTTTTCATCACTACAGCAACTCCACCCATGCTGCCGTGGATAATTTCACCCTGCAAATGATGATGAGGCTGCTCAGCACACTTTCAGATCTAGTTAGAGACTCTCCGCGATCATAATACTCGTATCGGTATACTGAAATTCGTGGTCAGGCTTCTTGCCACTGAATATGAGATCGTACAATATTCGCAGGGAGCGATAGCCTTGCTGAATCGGATTTTGCATAATGGTAAAATCAATAACACCCTCTCTCAGTCCTTGCTCAACTTCAGGCATCAAATCATTGCATACGATGCGGAGCTTACCACCCTTCCCTGCCAATTTCACCGCATCGATACATGCCCCTGCATCACCTGTTGCCATATAAATGCCATCCAAATCAGGATACATCTTCAGTGACTCATTCAGCTTGCGAAATGTATCTTCGTAGCGATCATATCCTTCAATGACATCAACAATCTCGATCTCACTCTGGATTAATTTCTCTTTAAAATACTGAACTCGCATGCGATGCGCATGGAATTTCATATTGGCTACAATGACTAAAACCTTGGCTTTGCCTGTGAACATTCGGGTCATCAATCCTGCCGCGATTTCACCGCTTTTCCCCAGATCCTGACCCACAAAACAGCTCCGCTTCGAGTTCTCGACGTCAGAATTAAACGTAACCACTGGAATGCCTTGTTCAATCGCCTTATCTATGCTTGCTCGGTTAACTTCATCATCAATAGCTGAGAATAGAATGCCGCTTGCACCATTCGCAATCAGTGACTGAATGGCTCTCGCACCCTCATCTGGCAGCTGATTATTGATATGCACATACTCTAAACAAATACCTAGACCCTTCAGCTCCTCTTCTGCAGCATGAATCCCTTTGCGAATGTCATCAAAGAACGAAATTTCTTTCGGAGGCATCACGATACCTATTTGAATCGGTTTTCTATTGTAAGCAAGTGCCTTCGCAGCCACATTGGGCACATACTGAAGCTCATCTGCAATCGCAAGTATACGTTCTCTAATTTCAGGCTTTACGCCTGATCTTCCATTCAGTACACGATCAACGGTACCTCTGGAAACACCAGCTTGCTGGGCAATCTCTCTAATTGTAACGCTCATAGGGTTCTCCATTCACAAGGGATTGTGCACGGGCACGTAACAAGTATGATAGAAATGAAGCTCGATATCAAGTCCGTGGCAATCGAACCTTATGTTTTCTCGTTCCCGCTGTTCCCGCTATACCAATTGCATAAACACCTTACCTGCTTCAACCTTTGTCGCATAGGTTTTGAGCTTGATACACACGGGAACTCGCTTCGCCTCTCCTGTGGTGATATCGAATCGGCCGTTATGCTTCGGACATTCTATGAGGTTCCCCATCACAAGTCCCTTGGATAGATGAATTTTCTCATGTGTGCAATACCCGTCTGAAGCGAAAAATTGCCCCTGTGCGTTCCGATAAACAGCGAACGTTGCTTCGCCGTGGTCAAATCGAATGACATCCTCATCTTCTAATTCACTAGCTGCACAGACCTCTATCCATTCGTCCATCATACTTGTTGTCTCCTTTGATTAACTTGTTCCTCTTCACGGCTACCGCCAAAATAATAAGGTTGAGCAGTTACGGGTAACGGCTTTACGACCACATAAGAAGGTTCATTTTTTTGCAACCTTAGTGCTGTAATGACCTCTTTCAATGCTACCCATAAGCTTGTGCATGGGGCTGGGCAGTCAGCCAACATCTCTTGATGTAATCTAGGTAATGCATGGTACGGCACCATGGGAAACATATGATGTTCGGTATGATAGTTCATGTTCCAGTACAGAAATCGAAAGATCGGATTCATATGAATCGTACGTGTATTCAATCGGTGATCCAGTACATCTTCATAAAGTCCAAGGTGCTGTGTCATGCCAAAAAGGAGTACAAACAGATTGCCATAGAAGGATGGCAAGAAGATAAACATCGCGGGAAGCAGGCTCCCCGTGTATATACATGCCACCACAACAGCAAGGATGATCAGCATGTAGATGCGCGCCTCGCGAAATACTTTCGGAAACTCAGAAGCTGGAATATAATCTTTCTCCTGTGTTTCCAATCGTCCAATCGTGTGTAGGACAAATCGCTTGATCTCGATCGGACCGCCATATAAATGAAATATTTGCATCAGGATGATTTTCCAAATCGGTGGTCTCTCCGTCAAAATTTCAGGGTCCTTGCCGACAATAATGGTGTCGGTATGATGCCGTGCGTGGCTCCAACGCCAAGGTGTAGCCGAACGCAATACGAAGAATGAGGCGATCTGATATACCACATCGTTCATCCATGGCGTTTTAAAAGCAGTACCATGCCCGCACTCATGCCATCTCGAGTCACCTGGAGATGCATAGAGCACACCATAGATGAAAAAAGCCGGAACAGCCCACCAAGTCCCCCATGATAAATACGCTAGATAGCCGAATATCAGCAATGCGCCAAACCAGATGATGGTGTCCCGAATCGCAGGTCCATCCTTGCGTTTCATTAATTCTTTCATCTTTGCGCGAGGAATGGGGCTAGCATACCATTCAGCACTAGCTAAACCTCGTTCTTGCGCTCTAATGCTTTCCTGACCGGTAATACTGTAATCTCTTTTCTGAACAACAATGGCCACATGAACGCCTCCTTATATGGCTAGAACTAATTCGAATCTCACCTTTCGTGCTCGAGCACGATAATGTCCAAAAAATAAAGCCACCTTGGCTTGATACGATTTGCCTTTGCTAAACTTACAATTCCGTGCTCGGGCACAACTCAATTCTAAAACATCCTTCTCTACTTTTCAAGTAGCAAAAAAGCCATGAATAGGGTATACCCCTCTCATGACTCTGCTTCGATCTTTATTACATCGAACACTTCATGTGGCACTACAGTTCAGAATAAATTTAAGATTCGCTATGCGTATTTTTTCTTACTACATAAGTAAGACAATCTGTCTTCAGTAGGATCTGTTTGCCATTGCGCTCTATGTTAAATGTCAACTTCTTTAATGTCGTTAATAATATGTCCCAACCTACATATTGTTTGTTCAAAATCTCTTGTAAGTGTTCTGTCGTGAGATTTAGTTCGATAAGAGGTGTTAATTCTTCCCCAGTTAATGTATCAATCTCTTGTAGATTCGAATTAATAATCAAACAATTAACCCCATTAACTTTCGTCCCCATAGCTATTTGATCCAGAACTCGTTCGAAGGCTTGCTCAGAGTCAACATGCTCCAGCGAAGATACGGCGACGATATAATCAAAAGTATCCGGTGCAATTTCATATTCTCCAATGTCGGAGAGATGCGTTTCGATTTGAGCTCGAACACCAAATTGTTCACTGTATGCCAACAATTTCATAAGCGCGGATGGCAGGAGGTCCACACAGACCACTTTACCTCCTTTGTGTTTCAACGCTTCTGCTATAGGTATACTATTTCGGCCAACTCCACTACCTAAATCCAAAACAGTTACATCTTCATAAGCGTCAAAATAGGATAAAGCATCCATAACCGTTTTCACGGGTTTTGACAACCATGAGCCTTCTTCAAATAACTTATAGTTCTCATAACACGCATCATGATATTTTCTTTCTTCTTCCCGTATCTTTGAAATTCGTGAGTACTCCATCAACCAGCAATCTCGCAGCTCTCCCTCGTGCATCTCCCGTGCAGGCAATTCCTTCACTTTAGTAAATCCACATCGTTCATAGCATCTTATAGCTCGAAGATTCCACTGCTGCGGGTCCATGACAACGCGATCTGCTTTAAGGACATTCATCAAATAATCCACCATCGACATTACTAGCAGTTTCCCAATCCCTTGATCCCAATAGGCCGTTTCACCTATGAATTGATCCGTGCCATAGATTTTATCCGTGGATTCCGAATAGCCATACGCGAGACGTTCTTCTTCCTCTATCTCATAAAACTGAATATAGCCGATCGGCCGATCCTCATATTCGATAAGGCATCTGACAGCTGAATCTTCCTCCGTATAAAAGTGGGCATCCACCAAATCCCCATCGTGGGGGCGATCGCGACCTCCATAATAGGTTAATACCAAGGGGTTATTGAGCCAGGAAACTAACAGGTTCTTATCTCTGAGTTCAAGTTCTCGAATCGTTAACAAATCTGTTTGGTAAACTATCATAGGAATCTCCTTTCAATTGCTGCGCCCCTGTTGAAGTACTGTCCCATTCCCGAAAGCTTGTCCATCCTCAAGGATTAGTCAGGTGGAAAAACTTACTCAAACCCATCTAAATGCGCAATACAATTGTATTGTAAGCATTCCCAACGGCTCTCCGTGTGACGAATTTTCGTCACGGACGTGTTATGTAAATGTTCCTCAATGTCTTCATGTGGGATCAAATCCATAAGAGTCAGACTAAGTAAGGCTCCATGACTAACAATTAACACCTTCTGATTCGGATGTCTCTCGATCACTTCTTGGATGAAACTCACACCGCGAGCCGCAATTTGTTGATGCGTTTCGACCCCTAAATCCAATTGGGACCAGTCTTTTCCCCATTTTGCCACACGTTCCTCAAGCGTTGTTCCTTCAATCTGACCGCAATACATTTCTCTTAATCGCTCATCTGTGTTCACTTCCATTTGCTTCACATTTCCAATACATGCCGCTGTTTCTTTAGCTCGACCCAAATCACTCGCATAGATGTAATCCCAATGCTCATCCTTCATTCGCTGAGATAATAATTCGGCTTGTTTGCGACCAAGTTCATTGAGCGGAACATCTGTTTGTCCCTGTATGCGCCGTTCCGTATTCCAATCTGTTAACCCGTGTCGTATGAGTCCAATCACCGTCATTCACTTTCAACCTCCAAATAATACATCTAGTATCGTGCCTAATGAGCCCGCTTTCTTACTATGTAACACATTCGGATCATACATTTCTACGTATCCACAGTGCAAACATGAGACAGCTAAGAAATGATGATGCTGAATATCGAACATTTTACTTAAGCCTGTTCCCGTCATCGCTATTTCTTTTATGTGACATTCCCTATGATTACATTTGAAGCACTTGTATTGGTGAGAGATTCGTTCTTCCAGACTCAGTTCGTCGATCTCTTCATATTCGGTTAGCTCTTCTACATCATTTTCTTCTCCATTTGGATTCAAATGGTTCGTGAGCACCTCCTGCTTGCAAGCAGGACAAACATCCTCAACCAACTGTACGTGTTCATGACACCAAGGACATTCCACCATAGTAAGTCTCCTTTCAGGAACATCTTTTACTATTCCATACATGGCAACAAATCCCTGCTTAATTTCCGAAATGGCATTATTCCTTCTAGCAACATCAGCGTCCTCGTACAATTAACATTAACATGAAAATGTACAGTTAATTCTGCCGTTTTCCAACCTTTTTCCCAATTAACTGTAAAATATGACGCTAATTCAGCTGTTTTGATTCATAGTGAGTCTGATGGGAGAAATTAACTGGAGGAAATACAGCTATTGCTCACAAACTGCCGATTTACGCGAAATTAGCTACAGATATTCCATCTATTTCAAAAGCGTGCCTTGTTTCCCATTCTATGCCGAAAAGACAAAAAATAGCTGGAAGTTTTCCCGCTATTTCTCAATGTGTGCCTATAGAAATTGTTCCACGCCCGACTCGGCAGCTCGGTAAACAGCTTCCAGCGCATCTATGACTCCTCGCGCATATTCGGGTGGACAACTCGTTTCACTTTTCGCCTCAATCGCGTTCAATAGATCCTTATACTGCAGCTCAAATGGCGTATCCATCGGTGGCACATCGACCTGTTCATAGGCACCGCCACGACTGATCCATAAACTTACGCCAGTAACCAGCTTCAGCATTCCTAACGTACCAATGATCTCTGTTTCATTCCGAGTAGCCCCTGGATAACCAGACTGAGCAATTGATGCGGGCAGCCCTGAAGCTAGCTCCATATAGATGATGCCGCTTCCCTCTACATTTCCTCGTTTGCCATGATGGCTCACTGCGGCGCTCACTTTACGGACTGAACTGTCCATCAACCATTGAATCTTATCGATAGAGTGCGTGCCTAGATTGGCAAGTATGCCACCGCCTGATTTATCTTTTTCCAGAAACCACTGCGGCCTTGTGTCTTGGAAGTAATTCAAATGCCTGACATCATTGATCATGACAATCTCACCTAGCTCGCCACTTTCAATGATCCGCTTCGCATGAATATTCTCCGCCATATAATGCTGTGTATGCCCAACTAAGATGCGTATATCCGCTTTATTAGCGGCTTCCATAATATCATCACATTCAGCAACGTTCAAGGCCATTGGCTTCTCCAGCATCAAATGACACCCATGCTCTGCAGCGAATATAGCTGTTTCTCTATGTAGAAAATGTGGCAACGCAATGACCACAACATCCGGTCGTTCTTGCCGAATCAGCTCTTGATAATCACGATAGGCCGTAATACCATAGGTTTCAGCAATAGCTTGGGCTCTCTCCAGTTGAATATCCGCAACAGCACAAGCTACAAACCCGTCTGTACGACGAATTGCATCAAAATGTTGACGAGCAATAGCCCCCGCACCCAGGACAGCTACCTTTAATTCTGCTTTTTCCATCGTTGTAATCCTCTCCTTGGGTTTCTAAGCGATCACATCTATAAGTTCACGGTAAGTCCTGTTTCCCGACTCTCATTAGCCGCTTCCATAAAGCGAATGATTTGTAATGTTTCTTCCTCATCAATATCCGGAGTAGCACTCGCAAACATCGTCATAATTTTCTCCAAGAGACTCGCATAATAAGGCTTGGGATGTTTGTTTACATCGACAAATTGTGTATGTGATTCCCGATGTAGAAGTGCACCAAATTGCCCGTTGCCCTTTCGATTGCCGCGAATAGTACCAATAACGCCATTGTCCCATACCCCAGTTATCAGATCATGATCTTCTGTAGTAGCCGCAGTCACATGCAGGCAGCCCTTGCCAAGTGCTCTAAAAAGCATTTCAACCGTATGCACACCATACCAAAACAGCCCAGGCTGTGTCGCTTGTAATGCCAGAGGACCGTAGCAGTCCATCCCGATAATGTTACTACTAGTATCTGATGCTGCTAGAGCTATCGTCAATTCCTCAGCGTATCTTAACGAGGAGCAACTCGTAATAGGAATGTTATTTTCTTGCGCGATCTTGAAGATTTCACTAGCTTCGGCAGAAGATACGGTCATTGGTTTATCGATAAAAATAGGCCGGCGATAGGACGCTACACGGCGGAACTGCTCCAAATGAATTCGACCATCCACCGATGTCATCAGAATTCCATCGCAATTCGCTGCTACTTCTTCCGGTGAGTCCACAATTTCCACTCCTCGTTCGCGAAGCTGAGCAGTAAAACCTTCAATCCGGGAATAGCTCATCTCAAAATCCGGAGAACCTCCAGGATAAGCTATGGTGACCTTGCCGCCAGCAACATGAAAAGGATGATCCTTATCGTTTAACATTTGGGTAAACGTAGGTGCATGCGAGGAATCAATGCCAATGATACCAATTCGTAATGTAGACTGATTCATAAATGGAACAACCTCCATGACAGTTTAAATTGAATTTGTACTTTAATCTGTGGTCCGCTGGACCCAGAATGTCTTCACTCTCATCATAATGAACTTCCATATAAGAGACAAGTCTTTTAATCAACCATAAACCTGAATCACGTTAGGCATTCGCATTGAAATGAAATAAAATAAGCCCCCATTAAGGAAGCTATATCTCATATTCCATTGATGATCAGACAGCATCAACCTATAAATTGTGTAAGTGCATAATTAAAACGATCTCTTTCCTCCCAGAATGCGCCATGCCCACTGTAATGAAACGGGACAAGCTGCGAATTTGGAATTCGTTTATTTACCTCGACCGCTTGTTGGTAGGGAATCACTTTGTCATGTATTCCGTGAATAATTAAGGTAGGTACTTCAATTCGACCTAGATCTGCTGCCACATTTTCATCTCTCAGCAATCGAATGACAGCCGCGGTGGACCAACTGGCCGCTTGTAAGCCCATTTGAAAGAACCAATCCGAGAATCGTTCCGTGATATATTGAAAGAAGAACGAATCCGTTACATGTTGCAGCATGTTGGGACGATCGTTGGCATTCTCTTGCAAAAACTTTGCTGCCGTTTCATTCGTAAAACCCGTTGGTGCAGCCGCATCAATCAGTACAAGCTTCGCTACGCCTTGGCCGTGATATCTGGCCATATAACGGATCGCGATAGCGCCGCCTGTTGAATGTCCTGCAAGTGTAATACCTTCCAGCTGTAACGACTGAATCACGGCATGCAGGTCATCGGCAAGACGATCGTACGTATAACCGTCCATCGGTTTATCTGATTGTCCGAACCCACGCCAATCCATACCGATACAACGATACCCCAGTCCTGGCAGCACATTAAACTGATACTCGAATTGTGTATGTGACAAAGGCCACCCATGAATAAACAGGATGGTCTTCGTCCCTTTTGGATTGACATCTTCGATAAATAATTTCACACCATTTTCCACTTGAACATAGTATCCCACGTCTGACGCCTCCGTTATGGAAATCACTTCTGTCCAATACGATATTCAACTAGGCAAATATCGGTGTCAATGGGTTTAAACTAGCGAGCACTATTCCACTTTTTGATGGTTCGTATAAACACCAATGACAGATAACAAGGCAGCGACACCGTTGGCAATGGCATTCGCAGTCTCGTCCGTAATGATATTCATACCAAATGCATCCAAAATTAATTTGGCTGCACCTAACAAGCCTAATGCTAACGTGTAATAGTTGATTGTTTTCATATCTCTCACCACCCGTCTATTAGAAGATGCTATATCCTATGTGAGAGAGTACGAGCTTGCACAGTTCGAATACAGGGGGGTAAAAGCACAAAAAAATGCCACTACCCTCATCGGATAGCAGCATTGTAACCTATTATTTCAGTCCGCTAGCTTCGGCTTTTACTTCATACTTCGAAGATATATAAGTCTCCGCCTTTGCTTCCGTCATGACTTGTGCATACATCATATCAGGTTGTGGCTCCGTCAACGAATACTTCACGATCGCTTTACCATCAGACTCAAACTGGATGCTATCGATGCTAATGCCATAGCCAGGATTCGGCTTCATACCTCTGGAAAGGGTTACTTTGTTCACATCATCGTTCATTTTTTCAACCGATACCGTAACTTCTTCTACTTGTGGTGGTTTCTGCACATGCGCCTCTAGCACACGAATGGCATTATATAGCCAAGTCGCGGCTTCTCCTCTTGTTAGCTCACTTTTGGGATTGAATTTTCCATTTCCATCTAGAGCTGTAATTTTATAGAGCAGTAATCGTTGAATGGTGCCTTGATAATCCACGTTAAGTTGATCTTCATCTTTAATTGGTATAAACATTTTCACCAGTGGAAATTGACCCTTGGTTTCAAGCGCTTTAACCAATAGATTCCCGAATTGTTCGCGAGTAATCGTGGCATTCGGATTCACATCCTTCGGGATGTCCAAGTTGTGGTAATGCGCAATAATGAACGCATCTGCATACCAAGCATCATTCGGGATATTCGAAAAGCTATCGGATGCTAAAGGTTGCTTTATGAATCGCAAATGATCCAAGTTAAGGTCTAGACCTTTGACAATCATTTGGACGCTTTGTGCATAGCTGATTTTACCTTTTGGCACAAAATGCTCGTTATCAAAGCCACTAACAATACCTCGATCTTTCAGGGCTAGAACCGCAGTTGCTTGTCCCTCTTCTAAGTCTGAGAACGCGTAAGCGGAACCAAATGTCAAACTACTGCCCAGCAGAAGGGTTAAACTTAATGCTGCTATTTTTTTCATGCTAGTGCTCCTTTCATTTTCGGTTGGTATTTAACACCTTATCGGTTATGGATACTTTCCTAACGTCAGGAGCACGTAGATTGTTGCAGCTTATGCCATTTGTTAACTCAATGAAAGTAATAACTCCCGTAAGGCAATCGCTTCCTCATGCTCAGGGGATTGGGAAAGCGTACGATCTACATACCGCTTAGCCGCATCATCTTGGCCCAATTCGTAGTAGCACACCGCCATCTCATAAAGGACGGTCGCATCATTGGCGAGCTTTGGCTGTGTACGTTCGAAGTAAGGGATTGCGTCCTGATACATGTCCATTTGATACAAGAGAATCCCACAAGCGAGGGCAACATCCGTGTTACCATCCATTGGATAATAATGTGCCCACATGTGGTCAATTCCTTGCTGAAGCGCGATCCATTCATGGTCCTTACCATCTGGAATCAGGTCAATCAGCCGTTTCGTACAGGGCAGTAGAAACTGAGTATCGTAGCCGCTCAAGCGCCACAAGGCTAACAGCTGAGGCATTGTCTTCTGCTCCAACTGAGCGTCGAAGGCTTCCTTTAGATTGAAAAAATCATCAGGACCAAATCGCTCCACAAACCTATCATACGCTAATCTCGTAAGACCATACTCGTGAGGTTCAGAAAGATTGAGCATACAACCGATGTTTAAGTAGGTATAGGGATGCTTCGTGAATAGTGCTTTGGCCCCCTGAGCTTCGCACACATAGCTAATCGCATGATAATTTGCCGTTAATGAGATGCTTCCGTGATGGATAAGTTTCGGTGGCTCGTTAAATTCCCAGCTTTCTAAGCGATGATCTCCTTTATCAGCAGTGAGTAGCAAGAAACCTTCCTGAGATAAGGCTTTCAATCGGTGTAAACATGCCAAACTTACTTCAGGCAAAAGAATATGTGAATCTGAAATATGCTGACGATATACATCTAATAGTTCACGATAAGGGTAGGACTTGTCATCATACATGTGTTCCCGTTGATAATGATAGCTCCCAATGACCTCTTTCAACTGCTGGGAAACGCTCAGCTCATGTGCACTTTCTGGAAATTGCAATGATATCCGGCAATCATACACCTGTTTGTCTTCAATATAAATTAATTCCTGCGGCAAGCTGTCAAAAAAGTAATTCGCCAAAATGACTAACGGCTGCGCCAGATCACCAGATCTAATGCCTTCACCCGCATGCTGTAAATAAATCTCTTTATCCTGTACTGCGTCGAATTTGGCAAAGTCCAATACGCCTTGCTCCACAAATGGTGTTAAGCAAGTATGCTGCCGCCAGAACGCTATATTTTTCTCAGCCAAATCGCTCATCACATATCGAAACGGGGGCAGTGGTAGTCTAGCAGTTTGAGTAAGCTTCGTTAACTCTTGCAGCACATAAAAAGCAAATTGACCTGATCCCGCTCCAAGCTCAAGGATCATCACAGAGGCTGTCAGCTGTCCCATTCTAGCTCGATCCTGCAAGAATCCAAATATCATTTCCGCGTAAGAAATGGCCATTACCCGATTGCTTGTTATGTATTGCGGCACTTCTCCGCTCTGCCAAGCCTCAATTCCTTGTTCCTCATAATAAGCACGCTGCAGCTCCCAAATAGGTGCTTCACTAAATCTGTACATATTCTGCTCCATATGAGCCATTCACGGACCAACTTCCCTTCGATTTCAAATTCTTAGCGCACATTCCGCATCTGGGCATATAGTAAATCATCACTAGGCGAGAGGAAGACCACTATGACTTATTTGAACGAAAACTATCAGAATCCAGGCCCCTCATGGCCATACCCTTATCCATCCAATCCCATGCTTACGAACTGGCCCTATATGCCAACCCCTTGGATCCAAGAGGATGATTCCTCTTATCGTGCCAAAGAACAGCCACTTACCTTCGTGCTTGTTCATGGTTCCTGGGCGGATGCCAGCTTCTGGGCAGGCGTTGCGGCTGAGCTAAGTAAAAAAGGCCATACCGTCTTCGTCCCTGAATTTCCAGGACACGGTGCTGACCCAAATAAAAATGTGACCCATGGGATGATAAGCAAATCAGTCGCGGATTTCATCATCTCACATAAGTTGCATAACGTCGTCCTTGTTGGCCATAGTTTTGGAGGATCAGTGATCCAAAAAGTAGCGGAGCTAGTCCCCGATCGCTTGAAGCGACTCGTTTTTCTCAATGCTTTTGTCCTCAAAGATGGCGAAATGCTTGCTGATGAGTTGCCTCCCCAAGTCGTTGAAAAATTTAAGCAGCTAAACGCAAGCTCCAAAAACAATACGATTACGCTGCCTTTTGACTTTTTTAGAGAAGCCTTCACCAATCTGGCCAGTCTTAGCCAAGCCCAACAGATCTACAAAAAAGCTTTCCCCGAACCGGCAGGTCCTTTATTCGAGAAATTAGATCTGAAGAAATTTTATAGCCTTCCTATTCCCAAGAGCTACGTACACCTTATGGAAGATAATGTAATCCCGTTAGGCGACCCTAACTATGGTTGGCATCCCCACATGTCCAGCAGGCTCGGCCTTTTCCGATTCATACAACTCCATGGAGATCACATGACGACTGCGCATTATGAACCCAAGCTGGTAGCCAGCAAGCTATACGAAGCGGCTCGTGATTAACTCGAACGTATTAGGATGAACAAGCGGGTGCACCCGCTTTGGGATTAGCTTTTAACCAATTCAAAATATCGTCTAGCGTTCGCACGGGTACGATACGTAGATCACCAGCACCTTTTCTCGCATCTGCTTCATTAGATACAGGAACGAAGAATACATCCGCATTCGTACGGCTCACGGTATAAGCTTTCTGAACGAGCCCACCGACAGGGCCGACTGATCCGTCCGGTTCAATCGTCCCTGTCCCTGCAACATGATGACCATACGTCACACCACAAGGTGTTAGCTGGTCAATTAACGTTAAAGCCAGCATCGCCCCATGGGACGGTCCACCTTCATGCAACAAATAACTATGATAGGTGACAAGATCAGGTATATCGTATCGAAGTTCATTCGCAATCATAATTCCGATGGATGCACGAGCTGGATCATCTGTACTTGCACGCGTAGCAACTGTCAATTCGACTTTCGCTTTATTCCGTAACACAGTCAATCGAATCGATTCGCCTGGTTTAATCACCTTCATTTGCTCACTAAGCTCCTGAGTCATGGTGATTGGCTGACCATTCAGCGCTGTGATGACGTCGCTTGGCTGCAGCAACTCAGCGGCTTTCGTATTTTGCAAAACGGCCGTAATTCGAACGCCTTCCGAGAGAATGCCTTTGCCAATCCCCACTTTATGGAAAGCAATCGCACTACCCGCGGCATTCGCATCTTCTTTCATCGTACGAACTTCCTGATTATATTCGCCGAGCGACATCCCTAACGTTTCAATCTTCTCAAAGGTGTAATCTTTAAAAAGCTTCGCATACAACCAGTCCATTGGAAATGCTGGACGTTCGAAAATAAGAACACCCGAAATATCACCATGCTTGGAGCCGCCTTGGGCTTGCGCATACCGGTTCATGTTGAGTGTAATTCCTGGATATGTCACCAGATATTGGGTTGGCCATAGCATCACAAGCAAGAGAACGAGTGTCACACCTAAAACAATCATACTTTGGTGTAGCACCTTGCGTTTCTTCCTTTCGTGTAAGACGATATCCGTTGCGATTAGAAGGAGACTAAGGATCAACGCGGATGCTGAGAACTCCAGCTTTTTGGGAATGGCAACCACAATAACAACACTAAGTAAACATACGAAGGCAATGAAGCCGCGAAATACTTTCATCCTCCGTGTTTGCGACTGTGCAAGATGCAGGAGTGCAGCAACCATCCAGATCAACGGAACAATAGCAATCGCGTAAATCAACAAATCAATAAGATCTATCCAATAAAAGCGAGTCCCCCATCTTAATGGGTCTGGCAGCCAGACCAGCTCGCCAATCATAATTAACAGGAGGATTATACCAATTCCCCATACATACAGCTTGTGCCAAAGTGCCATCGCACACATCCTTTTTGTGAAAAACTAACGCTACACTGGGTTGCTTAACTGCTCCACAACTTCATCATACGAGAGTTTCCCACCGAAAATATCAAGGGCACTGCCTACCGTAATATCTAATTTCCCTTGGGAAAGCTGTCTGAATAATGCCAAATCTTCAAATGATCTAGCACCACCTGCATACGTAGTTGGAATCGTAACCCACGCCGCCAAAGAACTTACCAGACTTTGTTGGATGCCGCTCTGCTTCCCTTCTACATCAACCGCATGGATGAGAAACTCATCGCAATATTGCTCAAAGAATCGTATTGTCTCTTGATTCAGTTCCACATCACTTAACTGTTTCCATTGATTGGTTGCAACATACCATTTGCCATCTTTTTCTTTACAGCTAAGATCAATAACTAATTTCTCTTTCCCAATCGCTTCAACGATTCGCGTAAGATTATCCATATTCAGCTGTCCGTCGCGGAAAATATAAGACGTTACAATGACATGTGATGCCCCTTGCTCCAGATAAAAGCTTGCGTTCTCCGCATGTATGCCGCCGCCGATTTGCAGTCCCCCTGGATAGGCAGCAAGAGCTTTTATCGCCTCTTCCTTATTCCCATCTCCAAGCATAATCACATGCCCGCCGGTTAAACAATCTCTTTTGAACATATTCGCATAATAGGTGGAGTCATACGAAGACACAAAATTCTCAACAACAGCCTGTCCTTCGCCACCCAAAGTTTCACCGACAATTTGTTTCACTTTTCCATTATGTAGATCGATACATGGTCTAAATTTCATGACGTTATGTTTCCCCTTTGACATTCGTAGTCCTTGAACGATTTTCCATCCATTATACCATAAAATAGCTGCTTAAACTGGGTTCGAGTATTGATGAAAGCTGCCGTGTGGCAGCTTGTGGATTCAAGGCCTTGCGCACAATTTTTGTGCGCTAGCGTGCGGCGGCCCGCGGCTTCGATTGCCTTGTGCACAATTTTTGTGCGCTAGCGTGCGGTGGTCCACGGCTCCGCTGACCTTGCGCACAATTTTTTTGCACTAGCGTGCGGTGGTTCGCGGCTCCGCTGACCTAGCGCACAATTTTTGTGCGCTAGCGTGCGGTGGCCGCGGCATCACTTGCCTTGCGCACAATTTTTGTGCGCTAGCGTGCGGTGGCACGCGGCTTCGATTGCCTTGCGCACAATTTTTGTGCGCTAGTGTGCGGTGGTCCGCGGCTCCGCTGACCTAGCGCACAATTTTTGTGCGCTAGCGTGCGGTGACCCGCGGCTCCGCTTGACCTTGCGCACAATTTTTGTGCGCTAGCGTGCGGTGGCCCGCGGCTCCGCTTCCCCTGCGCACAATTTTTGTGCGCTAGTTTGCGTGCGGCAGCCCGCGGCACCATGGCCCACTCTAAATTACAAAAAAAAGCCCTCCAAGGAGGGCACTCATGCACGGTTACTTCTTATCGAAGCCTTCTTCTTCCAAATACTCTTGTACTTCTTCGTACGTCTCAAAGGCACAATCGAGGTTTTCTCCTGCGTAGATATACCATAAATCTTCCACGAAAGTTACACTCAATGTGTTGCCATCTTCATCCACCCAAATCTCTTCTTGAGGGACTTGAACTTCTTCGACCTTCGAAACCTTAGGACTACCGCCGCGAGTTAAAGACTGAATCGACTTCGCAATGATCTCACGAAGCTCGTCTTCACTATAATCCCGAATGTTAATTAAACCTTTGGAATCCACCGTACAACCTGGGATGTATTCGGCATACACGAATCCATTTCCATTTGGGTGAAGATGATAAAGAACTGTAGTCTTCTCATAGTCACTTTCTAGATAATGAAAATTAATTCGTCCCAGTGAAACATCCTTACGCGCAAGTTCCGGGAAGGATGTTGCTATTGCTAACTTTTCGTCTAAACTAAGCATACAAGCCCCCGTAACTTAATCAATCACTTGAATTTTAAACACGTTCTCAAGCTTGCCGTCCGCTCTCTTCTTCAGAGGCACTTTAATATCTCTCCCGAGCTCTTTGAAAAAAGTCTCAACATCACATTGTACATTCGAAAGAACAACTTTAAATGAACCATCTTGGACGATATTCTGATTTGCTTCAGCAGGCACCGTAATATCAACTGCGTACTTCTTCGTTAACGTGTTAATATAACGACTAAAAATTTCAATGAGCTCCTCATTATTGAAATTTTCAATTACCACTTTGCCCTTGTTTGTAAAATTTAAATGAACGTTCACCTTTAAATGTCCCCTTTTCCTGTACACCCTGTATTTGCTTGTGGGTAAAAGCCTACATCGAACGAATAATGCTTCACTTCTATTTTACTTGTTTATAGGGGTATGAAGCAACACCAAAGCCAAATTCATTTTCTGTACACAAAAAGAAGCAGGTATTTCCCTGCCTCTACGGGTATTGCTTCTATACTAATTATGCCACATTTACCTAATTTCTACGCACAAATGGCTCTAGGCTTTTTTCGGAATTCGCCTAATTCGCGTCTGAAGACGATTAATCGAGATGATTCGAAATTCCCCAAACGTTAAGATACGTTGACGAACAGCTTCGGGAAAGGTTGGATGATACACTTCCAAATGGTCGTCAAGCTCGTTATACCATGGTAATAAATTCATTTTAATGACAAGAACACGCTCACTCACATCCCCACTCCACCTTTTCCACGCAGGTTTACTAAATGATTTGCGTCTTATTGGACTCATTTGCTCAATAAAAATTTGGCATAAAGCATCGGTGTTTCATAAGTACGATAAAAAGTCTTGTTCAAATTCAAATGCTTATATTGATATCGCTGGTCTCGGCCATTCACTTCGATTAACCATATCGCACCTTGATGATCAATTCCGATATCCATTCCCACATCCGAGATCGATGGAATTTGTGTACTCAAGCTTTCTGCGATTAGAAGCGCTGCTTCTTCAACTTGTTTTCTTTTTACCACAGGGTCATAGCCGTTGCTTAGGAACAATTTTTCACAACGAACAGCCTCTCCGCCCTTTGCCAAATTCGTGACATGGCGGCCAACAGCGGCGACCTTCCCAGCAATCCCCGTAACACCCCATAGTCCTTTATCACCACGTTGTACCGATACCCTTAAGTCATAAGGGCGTCCTTCATACATAGAAAGTGGAATCGCTTTTTGAATCAAATAGCGTTGGCTATTAACTTTCCCATCTATAAATTCAATTGTTTGCTGTTGGGCAAGTTGCCTTGGTGATTGATTACTCCACCAGACTTGCCATACGCCATCTGGCATCGCAGCAACCTTTATTATCCCTTTCCCAACAGAACTATTGGTAGGCTTTACAAAAAAAGAGTCCTCTCGGTTCATCGCTTTTACCAGATTTTCATGTGAATACTTCACGGTATGAGGAAGAAATGCAGAGCTATTCGCACTCGCACGCAACAATCGATGTATATGAAGCTTATCATGTCTATTTAGACCATTAAAAACTTGGCTTATCTTGGCTATGACTTTTAATTTCTTAAGCGAAGTTGGGGAAAGCGTCATCGCTCGATTGTGAATTACCTTTGGGATCGGCAACCGTTTCAATGTGTAATTGTTATTCTCAAAACACAAGCCCAGCGCTGACTTTGTATTTATATGCTTTAAGCACATGTAGAAAGGCGTCATTCCAAGCTCAACGGCCGCTTGATTATAGTAGTCGATATGCTCATATCCAGTTTGATTCCGAAGGATGCCGAGATAGGTTTTACGATCTAGGAGTATGCCGATCACATTACTCACAATTACACCTCTCCTGCTTGGGTTCATCCTACTATTGTATGCAGAATTGGCATAAATGGTCCAAATTCAACGAAGCAAATCGTGACAACAGGTTTATCACACTCGGAGTTTGACTCAATGGAAATGAAGTGCTACAATTCAAGCAAATTTGGATTCATATTGTCTGGAGGGGATGTATGTGAACCCTTTAACACGCAGATGCTGTTGGACAATCATGGTCTGGCTGATTCTCGGACTTTTCGTCTTCCCATTAACACCCCCAATTTCCAATCATGCTGCAGCCGATACCGATGTTCTCATTTCAGCCAGTACCACTCAGGTCTTGACTAGTCAACAGCAACCGCCTTCTAAGGAAATCATTCATGTCTACGAAAATAAAATTCATTTGCATGACCAGTTTCACAAGCACTATGAAATGACCGTTTTTGTTGTATTCATCGTTTTTTTAACAAATTTAATATGGAAAAAACTGAAAGTTATCCTACTTGCTTTCCTCAAATTCACCTCACGTTATGCGGGCCTCATTCCTTCTTACTCATAAGTAACGAAATTGAATGATTGAGGAAAAGAGGAAACTTTCATGGCTAATTCACAAGCTCAAGCTCAAGCACATGCACACGCACAACATCAAAAATTGACACGATTGAAATTTGCACGCAGAATCCTTTTTATGATTATTGGTGCCGCGCTCGTATCCATTGGATTAGAAACTTTCTTAGTTCCAAATCATATTATTGATGGTGGTATTGTAGGGATTTCCATTATTGCATCTCATTTATCTGGCTTCCCACTCGGTATATTTCTAGTTCTGCTCAACCTGCCTTTCGTCTTACTCGGGTATAAGCAAATTGGCAAAACTTTTGCTATATCAACAACCTTCTCGGTTATTGTCATGTCGATTGGCACATCTTTACTTCACCCTGTTAAAGCCATCACCATGGATCCTTTGTTAGCTGCTGTATTCGGCGGGATTATCCTTGGGATTGGCGTCGGGCTCGTTATTCGATCAGGAGGATCGCTAGACGGCACGGAAATTGTAGCTATTTTATTTAGTAAAAAGAGTGCCTTCTCGGTAGGCGAAATTGTCATGTTCTTCAATTTGTTCATTCTTGCCAGCGCAGGCTTTGTCTTCGGTTGGGATCATGCGATGTATTCTCTGATTGCCTATTTTATTGCTTATAAAATGATTGATATCACGATTGAAGGTCTTGACCAATCCAAATCTGTTTGGATTATCAGCGATGAATATGTGAAAATTGGGGATTCCATTACAAATCGACTAGGTCGGGGAGTCACGTACCTCAATGGCGAAGGCGCTTTTACAGGTGATGATAAAAAGGTCATCTTCAGCGTCATTACACGTCTCGAAGAAGCGAAACTCAAATCCATTGTCGACGACTTGGATCCCAAAGCCTTCCTAGCCATCGGGAATATCCATGATGTTAAGGGTGGACGCTTTAAGAAGAAAGATATTCATTAATCGGGGATTCGCTGCTAATCGTGCTTAGCGTTGGCGAATAACATCTAAACAGAGTGTAAAATTTAGAGCGTAAAATCAGAGCGTAAACCTTTGAGCGCCACTTCCAGATGCCCGTCATAGCGAATAACTGGATTTCATACAGCTAATTTCACGCATATCTTGCAAAACAACAAATAACTGGATTTCATGTAGCTAATTAGCCTCGATTTCTTCAAAAACGTCGAAATTAGCATAATTAGCTGTAGGAAATCCATCTAAAGTGTTTTTTCGGCTGGATGGAGTGAAATTAGCTGTATTTTTTCCATTTGTTAGGTTGAAGGGTGAAATGGAAATTGAAGTAGCCCCACTCGAATGGCATCAACAGGAAAATGATCTACTTTGACTAACCTGCTACACACAGAAAAGCCAACAATCCCACACTTGGTGTGAATTGTTGGCTTTTTATCATGCTTCGCAGTTACGCTGCTCAGCTCCAATACGAGCGCAGGTCGACCTTCTGGCCCAGCTTCGCGCTGTCCAGCGCGCCCAATACCATCGCCATGCTCTTGATATTGTCGCGGCAATCGGTCTCCGCGCGGCGGCCTTCGGCCAGCGCCGCGAACATCTCGTCCAAGCAGCCGGCATGGCCGCTGCGGCCAGACCAGTTCACGTCCGCGTCCACGCGCGTGAACTCACGAAGAAACTTGCCGTCTTGCGTGCCGGCAGCCACAACCTCCGCGTACGGCGCACCCGCTCCGTCCCACAGAGCGGTGCCCTGCTCGCCCGTCACGCGCCATTCCGCCTCCCAGGAGGTCGGCGCACCTTCCGCGCACCAGGAGCCGCGGTAGCAGAACACAGAGCCGTCTGACATCTCGTAGATGCAGATCGCGGAGGCATTCCCGGCATACCAGGAGCCGGGCGGGTTCCATTCTTGGCAGTACACCGAAACGGGGTCTGCCCCTGTAAGAAAACGAGCCTGATCGAACGTATGGATCGCCATATCTAGAATGAGCGGACTTTCCATCGCATCGCGAAAGCCCCCAAAATGCGGCCCCAGAAAGAAGTCCGCACCAACATAACCTACACGACCAATCGTACCGGATTGGATCATCTCGCGAAAGGCGCGAATATTCGCGTCATACCGCCGATTTTGCATAACAGCCAACGACTTTCCTGCTTCATCTGTTATCTGGATAAGCTCCCTAGCCTCGTCCATCGTAGCTGCCATCGGTTTCTCCCCGAGCACATCACACCCATTGCGAAGCGCGGTGCTTGCAACTTGGAAGTGACTCGCTGGGATCGTAATATCCAATACCAGATTGGCCTCATTGTCACGAATAGCTGCTTCAACATCCATATACACACCACAAGTTAGCTCATGACGCTCCGCCATCGCTTGCGCGAACTCCGTTTTAATATCAACAAGCGCCACAATTTCGCACTCATGTCTTTGTTTCATATTTTCAACCCATACATTGGCCATACCGCCACACCCAACAATAACCACGCGATAGCTACTCATCGATAAATGACCTCCAACAGCTTTTTCTAGCGTGTCTCCACACCGCTTATATCTGCTATTCTACCTCTTTTATCGTGTCAACGCGCTATCCAATCTTGTCACAAAACAATGCAATTCTGCACTCTGAAAGCGCATACGAACAAGCAGTTAACAAAAGATCTGAAATAAATCAAAAATAAAATGCATGGCCTCTTCCTCATCTTTTCCTCTCGTGAGCAAACGCAGTGTCGTGCCTGCCTTGATGGGGACTAAAAGCATACCTAATACACTTTTCACATCAACTTTATGGTGCTTATCATCAAACTGAAAGTCGAGCGTGACATCTGAAATAAAATGAGATGATTTCACAGAAATACCAGATAAATCGCTTCGTTCTAAATCTTTTGTAATCTTAAATTCATGTACGCGCATGCCACTCGACTTCCTTTCCAAGACATTTGGAGGTTTGTGATTTCTCATTATGTGTGGTATTATACAAAGATATTTGTGAAAAGTGAAGTGTTGAATATGCCATTTATTGATAGTTTACTAGATTTATTTAAAAATATCAGCCCAATCCCCCGACCTTAGGTCGAGGGATTTTTTTTCCTTCGGGAAACACTTCTGCAGGAGGTCATCATTCATGCACGTCGACAACAAGTCATCGGTTTGGGCCATTTGGCTCTCCCTCATCAGTAACATTTTATTAACGATTATCAAAATTATTATCGGTCTTATCTTTAACAGTGAAGTACTTATGGCAGACGGCGTCCATAACGCAGGAGACATTATTGCAACCATTGCCGCACTAAGTGCGATGCGGATTTCCAAGCTCCCAGCGGATGAAGATCATCCCTATGGACACGGTAAAGC
Source organism: Paenibacillus sp. 2RAB27 (assembly GCF_052115445.1). Classification (NCBI taxonomy): domain Bacteria; kingdom Bacillati; phylum Bacillota; class Bacilli; order Caryophanales; family Paenibacillaceae; genus Paenibacillus; species Paenibacillus sp. 2RAB27. The sequence continues at coordinate 21,629 of NZ_JBFRGR010000042.1, read as the reverse complement.
TGAAGTACTGGGATCAGGCTTTGTTGCTTTCATCCTTGTAACAGCTGCACTTTATATCGGATACCACGCAGTTGCGGCTTTATTCCATGAACCGAGTGCCCCAAGTCTAATCGCCTTAATCGCTTCAGCAGTTTCTGTGATATGGAAATATCTTCTTTATGTATACACCATGCGGATCGGACGTAGTACGAACAGCAAAAGCTTAATTGCGACAGCCCATGATCATATTGCCGATGTCTATGCCTCACTAGCAGCTGTTGTAGGTATTGGCTTAGCTTTCATTGGTAAAGCCTATGACATTCACTGGTTAGCCTATGGTGATGCTGCGGCAGGCGTTATTGTATCTCTCCTAGTTTTGAAACTAGGCATCGAAATGGCCAAAGAATCCTTTGATATTCTCATGGAAAAAACCGTCGATCAACACATGCTTTCGCAATATACGGCGTTGATCGAAGCGGTTCCTGGTGTGAAACGTATTGATCGTGTTCGTGCGAGAGAGCACGGACATTATATTCTAGTAGACGCTCGAATTTCAGTACCTGGCGAACTGACCATCCAACAAGGGCATGACATTTCACGTGCCATCAAGAAATCCATTATGGATCAGCATAGTGACGTAGATGAAGTTCTGATCCATTTGAATCCTTGGTACGAAAACTAATCGCGTTACTGCTTCGCCGTAATTTCTGACTTGATTTGCTCCTTAATCTCCGGCAGCGATCTTATTCCAAGATCACCCTCTCCCCGTTTTCTGATGGAGACACTGCCGGAGATTTGTTCTTTTTCACCTAGGATGAACATGTACATGACTTTGTCTAGCTGGGCTTCACGAATTTTATATCCTAATTTCTCAGCCCGCGCATCCACTTCCACCCGTACGCCTGCCTCTTCAAGCGATTTCTTCACTTGGAAGGCATAATCCACGTAGTGATCTGAAACTGGCAGCAATTTCACTTGAACAGGTGCCAGCCACAACGGGAAAGCTCCAGCATAATGCTCCGTTAAGATCCCGATAAAGCGGTCAATTGAACCATATACGGCTCGATGAATGACGACTGGCCGATGTTTGAGACTATCATCCCCGATATACGTTAAATCGAATTTTTCCGGCATTTGGAAATCCAATTGGATCGTTCCGCATTGCCAGCTCCGCTTCAAAGCATCGAGGATGTGAAAATCGATTTTGGGCCCATAGAAAGCGCCATCCCCCTCATTAATGCGGTACGCGATCCCTCTTTTATCCAAAACATGCTGCAACGATTTCTCCGCTTGATCCCAGAGCTCACTTGAACCCATATAATCATCTGGTCTAGTCGAAAGCTCAATCCGATATTCGAAACCAAACACGTGATAGACATGTGAGATCAGCTCAATGACTCGGCCGATTTCATCCTCTATTTGTTCTGGCAGAACGAATAGATGGGCATCGTCCTGACAAAAAGTACGTACACGCATCATTCCATTCAGCGCTCCCGAATACTCATGACGATGAACTTGACCAAATTCTGCAAGGCGAATCGGTAATTCCCTGTAGGAGTGTAGACTATTTTTATAAATCAACATGTGACCTGGGCAATTCATCGGTTTCAGCGCAAACTTTGTCTCGTCAACATTCGTAAAGTACATATTGTCTTTATAATGATCCCAATGCCCCGATTCCTCCCACATGCGATTATTCATCATCAGAGGTGTACGCACTTCATCATATTCTCTAAGACGCTGCAGCTCTCGAGCGAAATTCTCAAGTTCGTTGCGCAGAATCATCCCCTTCGGCAAATAAAAAGGCATGCCCGGCGCTTCTTCCGAGAACATAAAGAGTTCAAGCTCTTTTCCGAGCTTACGATGGTCACGTTTCTTCGCTTCTTCGAGCCTATGAAGATGGTCATCGAGCTGCGCTTTCTTCAGAAATGCTGTGCCATAAATCCGTTGCAACATAGGGTTCTTCGCATCACCACGCCAATACGCCCCTGCTACATGGAGCAGTTTAAAAGCCTTAATCCGTCCAGTTGAAGGGAGATGAGGACCTCGACATAGGTCGAAGAATTCCCCTTGGTCATAGATCGAAATCAACACGTCTGCTGGCAGATCTCGGATAAGCTCAAGTTTATAGGACTCTTTTAACTTTGCAAAAATGTCCAATGCTTCCTCTCGGCCGACGACTCGTCTAGTAACCGGAATGTTCTCCTGAATGATTTGACTCATCACGTCTTCAATCGCTCTTAGATCATCACTTGATAATGGTTTCTCAATATCGATATCATAGTAGAAACCATCCTGAATGACAGGTCCAATACCCAGCTTAATGGCCTGATCGCCATAGATGCGTTTAAGTGCTTGTGCGAGTACATGTGCTGTGGTATGACGATAAACCTCTAACCCCTGCTCACTTTCCAAAGTGACGATTTCGATGTGGCTATCCGCTTCAATTTGTTGCTGTAAATCGACCAATTGGCCGTTCATTTTGCCCGCGATGGCTTGCTTTCTCAGCCCCACACTAATCGAATCAGCAACTTGTTCAACCGTCGTGCCTTGTACGTACCTCCTACTAGTTCCATCTGGCAAAATTACTTCAATATCCATGCCTTCCTTCCTCCTTTTCCTTATTTTTGTGAACGCAAAAAAACGCATCTCTCCCAGAAAGGGACGAGTGCGTTCAGCTCGTGGTTCCACCCTAATTCGACTCCCATCGTGCAAGTCCTTATTAGTATCCGGTATCGAGGATAAATCGGTTTCACTTATTTCCCTGCGTTACTTCGCAGTAGGTTCAGCGTCACAGCTACAAAGGGGTAATTTTCAACCGGCAACAGGAGAAGATTTCAGCTAGTACTTCTCTCTCTGGGCAGTTCGTGATGAAAATCATGTCTTTGATCATAACTTCATATGTGATTATGGAACTCATAATACCTACTCAAGCAGGTCAACGTCAAGGGGCATCCGAGGATAAAATAATTATAGCCATTCTCTCCTACACATACTGAACGACCGTGAACATGCCACCTGTCGGCTTCGTCATGTTATTCGATGTATGATGCGGCATATGACAATGAAGCGGCCAAACGCCGGGATTTTGCGCTGAAAATTCAATATCGGTGGTGACTCCGCTAGGCACAAGTATCGTGTTGCGCAGTTCTCTGTTGAAATGAGGTATCGTGTTCCCATCTGCTGCTGCCACCCAGAATTGGTGCCCATGTAAATGAATCGGATGCGCATTCATACCGATATTCCCAAAGCGAATGCGCACTTCCTCTCCATAACAGACGGGTAACGGAGTTGTATGTGGAAAGCAGCGACCATTCATCGTAAAAAAGTTAAAACCATCCGACATTGTATCCAGCTCAAATTGCCCCGTCTTCACCACGCCTTTTTCCATGCCTTTTAAGTGAAACTCTTGCAGCATAATGAAATAATCGCGCTGGGCACTGTATTCATAGGGATCCTCAATGATAAAGCCTCCACCTAAGCCCATTAATTCTTGAAAAGCAGCGTCTACATGGGTGTGATACATATGTGTACCTGGTGGATTAACAATTTGAAAATGATAGTCAAAAAACTGGCCTTGTTCGATATAAGGCGAAGGTTCAACGGCCGGTACCCCGTCCATGCGATTCGGCACATCGAGCCCATGCCAGTGCACACTTGTAGCCTCCGGCAGCCGATTGTGTACACGAATTGTCACCCAATCACCGGGAAACACGCGAATCGTCGGCCCTGGGATGCTGCCGTTGTAGCCCCACCCTTTCATGAACACGCCCGGGAGAATTTCTTGCACAACTGGCTCAGCGACCAGCTCAAAAAACTTCACTCCCTGCACAATGACACAGGTAAGATCTCGCAGATCCGGTGATACGACCATGGCAACTCCTCCGTTTCAACGCGCCATAGTTATATGTATGCGGGAACGGTTGAGACTTACCAATATAGCCTTACTTCTGGTCGAAGAATCGAAGATAAGCGCCGTAGCCTTCCTTCTCCATGTCAGCCAGTGGAATGAATCGCAATGAAGCTGAATTGATACAGTACCGAAGACCATTCGGACCTGGACCATCATTAAAAACGTGACCCAAATGCGAATCCGCCTCTGTGCTTCGTACTTCTGTACGGATCATAAAATGACTTGTATCTGTTACTTCTTTCACATGTCCTTCGAATAAGGGCTTGGTGAAACTTGGCCAGCCGCAGCCTGAATCGAATTTATCATAAGAGGTAAATAAGGGCTCTCCTGAAACGATATCCACGTAGAGACCTTTTTCTTTGTAGTCATGGAATTCATTCTGGAAAGGACGCTCAGTCGCATTATTCTGTGTTACCTCATATTGCAGAGGTGTGAGTGCTTTCTTGCGCTCTTCTTTATCCTTCGCTGTGTTCCAAAATTGGGAGATATACGCATCGCGCCCTGAACCTTTACGGTAGGCTTTGTAGTGAGATGGATTTTTGTGATGATAATCTTGATGATACTCTTCCCCTGGATAAAATGCTTCCGCATCAATCCGCTCAATTTCCGTCACAATTGGACGATCGAATCGACCGCTGTCCTGCAGCGCTTGTTTGGACGCCTCAGCTTTGGCGAACTGCTCATCGCTATGGGCAAATATCGCCGTACGATACGATGATCCTCGATCGTGAAACTGTCCGCCAGCATCGGTCGGATCAATTTGACGCCAGTACGTTTCAAGCAATTTGTCATAAGGGTACAATTCAGGATCGAATGTGATTTGCACAGCTTCCGCATGCCCTGTTGTCTCGGAACAAACCTCTTTATACGTCGGATTGGTCGTGTGCCCACCGATATATCCGGAAACAACAGAAATAATGCCCGGCAGTGACTCAAAAGGCGTCACCATACACCAGAAACAACCTCCTGCAAACGTCGCTTTATCTAAATGAACTTCATGGATGTGATTTGTCATGTTTATTGCCTCCTCTTTCTCAAAGTATCCTCTTATCATACCAAAAGTTATCGGTATAACCAAAACACACCGTTCATTGAATGAACGGTGCTCGATAATGCGTGAATGTATGCATCCTACAGGTTGTTGAAAATGTCTGTAAGCACAGGTACGATTTGTGATTTACGAGAAACAACGCCTTTAAGTACCGCTTTGTTATCAACAAGAGATACATTGTAAGCTTTCTCAACTGCGTCTGCTTTACGTCCAAGAGCAAGACCTACGGAGTCATTGTTCAAAATGTCTGTTACAACAAATAAGAACAAATCTAGGTTTTTCTCAGCGATAATCGCTTGAAGCGCCGTTTCGATTTCAGCTTGTTGGGATAGAACATCGTTCACATCAACCGCATTGACTTGTGCAATTTCGGCTTTATAGCTGCCCATTTGGAATTCTTTGGCATCCAATGAAATCAACTGTGCCACAGTTTTGTCGCTTAGATCTGCGCCTGCTTTCAGCATGTTCAAGCCATACACTTCAGCATCTACACCAGCGATTGCAGCTAGCTCACGCGCAGCAGCAACGTCTTGCTCCGTGCAAGTTGGGGATTTGAATAGTAAAGAATCAGAAATGATAGCAGAAAGCATCAAACCAGCGATGTCAGCATCGATGGAAACACCGTTTTCTTTGTACAATTTATTTAAAATCGTTGCTGTGCAGCCAACCGGTTCTGCGCGGTAGTAAAGCGGGTGGCTCGTCTCGAAATTAGCAATACGGTGGTGGTCAATGACTTCCACTACACGTACTTGATCGATGTCGCTAGCGCTTTGTTGGCGCTCAACGTGGTCAACCAAGATGACATGGGCTGCTTCGTTCGCAACAGTTTGAACTTCACGTGGAGCTGCTACTTTAAACGTATCAAGTGCAAATTGCGTTTCGCCGTTAATGGAGCCTAGACGAACTGCTTCTACTTCTTGTCCTAATTTTGTTTTCAGTGCTGCATAAGCAATTGCGGATGTGATTGAATCAGTGTCCGGATTTTTATGTCCGAAAATAAGTGTTTTTGACATTGTACGACTCCTTAAACGACACATTTTAGTGAGAGTGCTTATCATCTCTATATACGATTATACTCAAAAATTTGGGTAAATCCACTATTAAACACGGAGTGTTCATAAATCCACTTGAAATGCTTGGTAAAATCGATACAAAAGCAAGGGATATACCAAATCTCGCTTACGAGGACGTCGCTTCGGTTAATTGCTGCACCCAGTCTTCGAATGGTTTTTGGCTGTCTACGACAATGCGATGCAGCTCCAGCGGGGGTTGGTCGGACGAAGCCCAGCCTGGCTGCGTGGTGAAAGCATAGCTAAAATGGGCTTTCTTTAAAATTCTGAGCGTTTTGCGGTTGTACTCGCCGTACGGATAAGCGAACGTATTCGCTGGTTTCCCCAGCTCTTGCTCGATCTTGGCGCGCGCAGCTAGTATCTCTTCGCGCTGCGCTTTTTTGCTAAGCTTGGGCAGATGCGGGTGCGTCACGGTGTGTGACGCAATATCCCAACCTGCTGCGCTCAGCTGTTTGATCTGTGGCCAGGTAAGGTAACCTGGCGTATTGACAAGGCCCGTCGACAAGTATAGCGTCGCCGGAAAGCCGTGTTGCTGGAGGATAGGCAACGCCACCTCCGCGTTATTGGCATAGCCGTCATCGAACGTGAGCAGCACGGGGTGAGCCGGTGACGGCCTTTTGTTTATGATGACGCTGGTGAATTCGGCCAGCGTCATCGGGGTGTAGTGATGCGCGGCCAAATAGTCCATTTGGCGCGCGAACGTATCGGGGTGGAGCACGTACGTGTTCCCCGGGTCCACCCCGATGCTGTGGTAGTTCAGCACGGGGATAGCGACCCCGTGCTTGGCCTTCGCTGGCGTGGCGAAGCACGCCAGGAGGACGCCCGCGAGCAGCAACGCTGCGCGGGCTTTCTTGTTCTTCCAAAGGTTCATCTTAGGTCGCCTACCTCTATATGAACATGAATGTTCACTGATTGATCTCCTAAGGCTCCCCCATCGACGCTGCGAATATGCAAAAAATCCCAAGTACATTAGCGATTTATCAACACTTTATCACTGTTGATAACGTTAGCGATGTACTGGGAGCTGCGTTAGTCCGATATCTCCGAACTAAAACGAAGATTACTAGTAAAAAATGACCATTAGTCCGATTCCGCCGAACTATTTGGCCATTTTCCACGCGTGAGGGTTGTTTGGAGCGATTTAGTTTGGCAATTTCGGACTAAATACGATTTAATGACGCGAACATTGAGATTAATTCGGCGATTTCGGATTAATGGGTGCCTGGGGGAGTAGACGGACATGTGCGGCGCAGCCTTTGGAGCTCTGTAAGTCGATTTTTTCGACTTACGCGTGCGCAGCGCGTTCTTTGGAGCTCTCTAAGTCGATTTTTTCGACTTACGCGTGCGCAGCGCGCCCTTCGGAGCTCTGCAAGTCGATTTTTTCGACTTACGCGTGCGCAGCACGCCCTTCGGAGCTCTCTAAGTCGATTCTTTCGACTTACGCGTGCGCGGCGCGGCATTCGGTGCTCTCTAAGTCGATTTTTTCGACTTACGCGCGCGCAGCGCGCCCTTCAGAGCTCTGCAAGTCGATTTTTTCGACTTACGTGCGCGCAGCGCGCCCTTTGGAGCTCTGCAAGTCGATTTTTTCGACTTACACGCGCGCAGCGCGCCCTTCGGAGCTCTCTAAGTCGATTTTTTCGACTTACACGCGCGCAGCGCAGCCTTTGGAGCTCTCTAAGTCGATTTTTTCGACTTACGCGTGCGCAGCGCGGCCTTTAAAGAGTAGCCTACTTCCCCTCTTCCCCCGCCAATTGAATCAACTTATTCACCGTTTCCCAATTCCGGGTGGTCGCAGACACCCCTAGCTTCTTCTCTATGAAGTTGTTGCTGAATTTGGAGTCGCCATAGTTTTTGCGAATAAGCAGATACACGGTCAATCCCTTGACGCAGTACTCGTCCACTTCACTCTGCGCAGCATCTAGCTTAGCAAGCCCCGCATCCGTCGGAGCTTGCGACAAGAAGGTAACGTATCTTTGTTCATTCGCATCCACATTCACACTTGGGTATGGTGTGTCTTGCACCACCTCTTGCAGCTCCGCAGGGGTGCGAATAATGACCGGTATATCAAACGTCAGCTGTTCCTTCAACTCATGTACGATCCGATCTCGAAGGGTCGCAGCATCTACTTCTTCAGCATCAAAAATCACATTCCCACTCTGAATATAGGTACTCACATTCGTGAATGCCATAGATTCGAAGAGTTGCCTAAGCCTGTCCATTTTAATAATTTTCTGACCACTCACATTGATTCCACGCAGCATAGCGACGTATCGCGCCATAGAATAATCCCCTCCCAAATCACTCATTCTACTCACCTTCCCACAACTTACCCTACCTCATTCACATGCGTTCCATCGATACAGGCAGCGATATAGACAGCTACGCCATCCTCATCATTACTCACGACGATCTCATTAGCCAGTAGCAAAATCTCTGGATGCGCATTCGCCACCGCAACTTTACGGCCTGCCTCAAGAAACATGCCCGTATCGTTCAAATTATCACCGAATACCGTCACATCCTCGGACGTGCATCCAACGAGCTCAGCCCATAATCGCAGACCCATCTGCTTATTTGCTTCGGGATGACTGAATTCAAGGAAATAATGCCCAGCAATATAATTATCCTTCATCAAATGAATATGAACCTCAGAACCCAACATTTCCTGAACCGCAGTTTTCAAAGGAAGAAGCTCCTCCAACAGTCCGATATATGTCAGAATTAGCGTTCGCAATGTTTGCGTACTGTGGAGCTCATCCACCTCTCGAAATCTCGGATCATTCGGCCGACTGGCTACGAATTGAAGATCCCCCGTGCGTTCCAATTTCTCATGATGTACCCGCTCGTTATCCTGCTCATCGAGTGCAAACAGCAGCGGTGTGATTCCAAAACTTTTACCCATTTGAATAATTGCATTACTCCGCTCACAATCCAGCCAACGCCCGCCGAGCACCCGCTTCTCCAACGGATCAAACAACATAGCCCCATTATATAAAACTAGTGGATACCGCCACGGAATTCCCGACACGACTGCCTGCGAACTTTGATAACTTCGTGCAGTAGCATAACTAATGACCGCCCCCTGCTCAAGCGCTTGCGTTATTACTCGTATCGTAAAGTCCGATGGCTTCGCATTGGAGCTCAACAAGGTTCCATCCAGATCGGTTAAAAAATAGTTTCTACTCATCCGATTCACTACGCAAAGCATAGACTGATCTTGCTTCCAATTTGATTTCCAAGCTCATGACTACTCCTCCAAGTCCCTTGTCCTTATCTGTCTACATTACCTTCTCTCATTTTCAATCGCAATCAATTTGATTTATACTTAGGTCAATTATTCCAAAACAGAAAGGATACGGATCACATGGAGCAGCAGCCAGCAGCGACGAATTATGAAATCGCACAAGTGTGTTTACTCGCGGGTAAAATCATGCTGGAAAACGGCGGTGAAACCTATCGGGTTGAAGATACGATGACTCGTGTGGCTGAGGCTTTTGGTATTCCAAATTCACATAGCTTTGTTACGCCTACGGGCATCATTTTCTCGATTGATGGGCCTGAGCAGACAACCCGACTCATTCGCATTTCTTCGCGATCAACGGATTTACGGAAAGTAACGGTCGTGAATGCCATTTCTCGCAAAATCAGTCAAGGTGAGCTATCACCGACAGCCGCCTACCAGGAGCTTGAGGCTCTAAGTGCCGATACACGTAGATATCCCGCGTGGTTACAAGCTTTAGCAGCTGCGATTGCGAGCGGTTGTTTTCTCATCATGTTTCAAGGGACGTGGTCCGATTTCTTCCCGGCCTTCCTTGCTGGTGGTGCTGGTACCATATCGCTGACTTTCTTCCATCGTTTAGTTCCGATCAAATTTTTCGCTGAATTTCTCGCATCATTAATCATTGGACTTATTGCCTATTTAACGGTCAAAACAGGGTTAGGTCATAATCTAGATAAGATTATCATTGGCTCCGTCATGCCGCTCGTGCCTGGACTGCTCATCACGAATGCCGTGCGCGATTTAATGGCAGGTCATTTCGTATCGGGCGTGTCCAAAGGTGCGGAAGCATTCTTAACCGCATTCGCGATCGGCGCAGGAATAGCTTTTGTATTGACATTTTATCCAGGGAAGGGGTTCTAGTATGGACATGTTGGAACAGCTCGTAACTAGTTTCATTTCAACGTCCGCTTTCGGCATCATTTTCAATGTACCTCGTAGAACGCTTGTACAATGCGGGTTTGTTGGGATGATTGGCTGGATGCTTTATTTCTCTTTTCAAAAAACGTATCTGGATCCCATCCTTGCCACGCTCATTGCATCCTTTGTGGTCACGATCATTTCTCAATTTTTCGCGAAAATATATAAAACACCCGTCATCGTATTCAGTGTCTCTGGTATTATCCCTCTAGTCCCAGGTGGACTAGCATATGACGCCATGCGCAATGTCGTTCAAAATCATTACGATGTCGCTGTTCAGCTCGCTGCGAAAGCTTTTTTGCTCTCTGGGGCAATCGCCATTGGACTGGTATTCTCAGAAGTCATAAACGTACTGTTAAGACGGATAAGAGCTTAAACCAACCCAATGAAATAATAACGATCCAATCGTTAATAGTTTTCACCTATAACTCCAGTGCTTTTACATCTTGGATTTTTTCCCATTCGCCCTTTACACTAAGGGTATAGTACTAATAAGCCAAGGTTTGGAAATGGAGCTGAAAACACATGAACGACAACGCGAACCATCACATTTTAACGAAATTCGATGAAATTGCCCAAAAGTATGACAGCCAACGCAGAAAGTTGATTCCTTGCTTCGATGATTTTTACAATACGGCCGCTTCTTTGGTCCAATTCGACCAGAAAGCACCACGTATTCTTGATTTAGGCGCTGGGACAGGACTTTTCTCCTCCTATATGCTGCGTTCGTACCCAGAGGCGCGTTTAACCTTGATTGATCTGTCGACGGGGATGCTGGATATAGCCAAAGAAAGATTTGCAGATACTGTAGCTTCCGAAGTAACTTACCTTGTCGGGGATTATTCGACTTATGAGGATGCAGAGCCTTTTGATGCTGTAATCTCCTCCCTCTCCATTCATCATTTGGAGGATGAGGCTAAGCAAGCTCTGTATGCAAATATTTTTCATTTATTAAAGCCAGGCGGGGTTTTCGTGAATGCTGATCAAGTTTTAGGAAAAACTCCCTTCCTTGATGGCTTGTACCGATCGGATTGGGTCGCCAAGATTGAAGCTACGGATCTATCTCCAGAAGCGCTGCAAGCCGCCTATGAGCGTACGAAGCTGGACAGAATGGCTCCACTTGATACGCAGCTTGGCTGGCTACGCGACTCCGGATTTTCAGATGTGGACTGCGTTTACAAGTCTTATAATTTTGTCGTGATGTTGGCTAGAAAGCTTTAAATAAACTAGAAACTCTAATTCGAAGGTTGCTCTGATGGTTCTTTACTCTTTACCAGATTGTCGGCTTGGACACCATGAACCACATCATCGCAAGCGTAATGATCACATACAAGATCAAAGCTTTACGCAGCTTGTTTACGAGGAAATTACGATCTTCATGCGGAGCTTTGAGCTGGCGCAACAGTGGTGAGAATGCACGTGCAATGAAGTATAGCGAAGCGACCATAATCAGGACCGTCGCGACAATCCAGGAGGTTTTCCAACTCCAGGCCGTAATCCACGTCAGTAGAATACCCGTCGCGACCAACACATGTCCTGCATGCTTCGTCAATCGAACGGTAATCCGAAACGGTTCTAAGTAATCAGGCAGTTGCTCGAATGGTGCTCTACGAATAAGTGCTAATAAAGGAAACAAGACGAAATAAGGGCCGATGCTTAACACAACGCTGAAAATATGAATATAGAGCATGATAATATACCAAGACAAGTTGATCATCCTAACTGTAATGTGAATAAACCGTGTGAATCCAAGGATCCACACGGTTCTTTGTCTTATTCGGCTTTTGTAAATTCGTGTACCCAAACTTTCATCTGAGGCAGCCAAGGCATACCTGGATGCATAGCAAGAATACTGTCGCGATACTCATCAACGGTTTCGTGACCTTCTTGTTTCGCATGTTCAGGTGTTAGTTCACCCAAAGATTGCTGATACACGTTGGTGACTGTAAAGGATGTGCCTTGCAGATCCATGGTTTCACCAATATCCGCATAACGTCCATTGCGACGACAAGCCGTTTTTTGGCCAGCAAGCACTTTACTTACTTCTGCTTCTTTCGTAACTAGTCGATCGATGGAACACGTTTTTGGTGGTAAAGTCTCATTTACGTTCGTTTCACTCATATTGTTCCCTCCTTTTGCCAGTTATCATTATATCGAATCCATTTCGCTTTGTCGAACTGACACATTCCTTCGGATCCAATTGCTTCAATTACTCCCTCAAAGCTTCCTTCAGCTTCGTTGACATGCTCTCCATGGAACCCGACGCAGGAGGCTTAATACCGCGCAGACGCGCGATTTCCGCCTTTAATCTCTCATTCTCAGACAACAATGCCTCAACTTTGGCGATCATCTGATCGCGATCTAAGTGATCCCACTTCCCCATCCTTACCCCTCCTTGGCTCAAAAATACCCCCTCCTCGCAAGTCGATCATCCCATCGGATTCTCTCCATGCATCAAAGGGGGTGCTTCCTATTGCTAATCATGTAGCAATTATTTCGTGATTTTAATCGTATATAATCGTGCAGTTTCTTCCCAAACTTCACCTGGTTCTAAGGAAACAAGTCCGATTTGATCGGCAGGCAGATCCACATTCGGTGCATTAACCAAATTCATTTGCGGCTCAGGGCAGAAGAAGCCTTCTGTTTTGCCATTGTTCCAGATCATCCATTGCTTATAGGAAGTCCCTACATCATAAACCAGTTTGATGCCTTCACGTGCATCTGTCAATGCCATGAAGTTGCGGCTATTTTGCGGAACACTCGTGTAATGATTATCCATACCCTCGAAAAATGGCGATAGACCGCCAACTTTCATCTTCTCTTCATCCGCGGAGAGCGCTTGATACTCACCCGTTGGCAGCATACGCTCGTTCAACGCCCAACGCTCGCCGATTGTCATTTGGAACGTATAATCCGAAGGCTGGCTGTTCACAGCAAATGGCGCGTTAATCGTTGTATGGAACGCTAGTAAGCACGGCATCGCTTCATTGCCTTCATTATGAACGGAAATCTGTTGGTGCAAACCTTGCTCGTTCAAGGTATAAATCAAGCGGATCGTAAAGTCAAAAGGTAAGAATTCATGAACGGAATGCCCTTCGCGCACTCGCAAAGCTAATGCGACGCGACTTTCATTGCCATCACTGCTGAAATTCTCAACGGCCCATGGAATATTGTGCACAAAACCGTGTAGATGATTACCTGTCTTAGGTTCATTGACTGGGAATTGGAATACGTTCCCTTTCCACGGGAATTTGCCATCCTCATAACGGTTCGGCGGGAATAACACAGGAATTCCATGAACGATTGGACGCTCTTTAAACGCTTCCATCTCTTCCAGCGCAGGTTCGCGCAAGAAACGATATTCCTTCTCTATATCACGGAAAGCAATCAGATTTGCACCAACATCTGGCAAAACTACCGCTTCATAACGCCCAGCTTGCAGCCAAATCGCTTGTTCACCGTTGTACGTTCCTTCATATGCTTTGGTAGACATCTCTTCATTCTCCTCCTAAATAACTACTTATCCTTGTCCAATATTTGGACAGACACAATGCTTTCACTTTAGCCCATGTATGCGAAAAAAGTCAATGGACGTAAATTGCTTTTATATCGACAAATGTGACTTTCCTTGAAGTGTGAAGAAAAACCTGAGGCAATGGCCTCAGGTCCTTAACATATAGGGATGACTTAGCGTTTCCACACCGCTTCATTCCAACGAAGCTCATTGCGGAACTGTAAGGTTGACGTATTTTTATTGATAATGACGACTTCGATCCCTGCTAGCTCAGCCCAATCCACAAGTTGTTCTGTACTCACATTGTAAGAGAACACGGTGTGATGTGCGCCACCTGCAAGAATCCAAGCTTCTGCTGAATCACGCAAGGACGGCTGCGGTTTCCAAAGAACGCGCGCCACAGGCAATTTCGGCATCGCTTTAACCGGTTGCACGGCATCAACTTCGTTAATTAGCAAACGGAAGCGATTGCCCATATCGATAAGTGAAGCATTCAGCGCTGGGCCGGAAGCTCCGTCGAAAACAAGACGAGCCGGATCCGCTTTGCCGCCGATACCAAGCGGGTGAACTTCGATTTTGGGGCGAGTTGCCGAGATCGTTGGACAAATTTCAAGCATATGCGAGCCAAGTACGAGCTCATTGCCTGATTCCATATGATACGTGTAGTCCTCCATGAAGGAAGTTCCTTTGTTGTTCGCCATGATTTTCATCACGCGCAGCAATGCGGATGTTTTCCAATCGCCTTCGCCACCGAATCCGTATCCTTGCTCCATCAAACGTTGAACCGCAAGTCCAGGCAATTGCTTAAGGCCATGCAAATCCTCAAATGTGGTCGTAAATGCGCCGAAACCGCCCTCTTGGAGGAATGCTTTCATCCCAAGCTCGATGCGAGCTTGCTCGCGAATCGCATCTCGAATCGGACCCGCAGTACGGCCTTCTGGTGTAATATCATACACTTCGTTGTACTGATCCATGAGCAGATCAACTTCAACCTCAGAAATATCCCCGACACGCTGTACAAGATCACCTACGCCGAACCCATTGATGGACCAACCAAATTTAATTTGTGCTTCGACTTTATCGCCTTCCGTTACAGCAACATGGCGCATATTATCACCAAAACGGGCAACTTTTAAATTGCGACCTTCAATGAATCCCATCGCCGTGCGCATCCAACCACCAATTCGCTCCAGAACAGCTGGATCTTCCCAGTAACCGACAACGACTTTACGAGCAATTCCCATACGTGCACCGATGAAGCCATATTCACGGTCACCGTGGGCAGCTTGGTTCAAGTTCATGAAATCCATATCAATCGTATCCCAAGGGATATCGCGATTGAATTGTGTGTGCAAGTGAAGCAACGGCTTCCGGTACTCCGAAAGACCCGCGATCCACATTTTAGCCGGAGAGAATGTATGCATCCAAGTAATAATTCCCGCGCAAGAATCATCTGCATTCGCATCCAGACAAAGTCTACGAATCGCATCTGGTGTAGTTAGAACAGGTTTGAATACGAGCTTGCTTGGAATGGCTTCGGAACGATCGATACCTGCTGTGATTTGTTTGGAGTGCTCATCTACTTGAAGGAGTGTTTCAGGTCCGTACAAATGCTGACTACCAGTAACAAACCAAAATACTTTTTCTGAAAAAGGGTTCATGGCTTAATGCCTCCTAGGATATGGGATATTGAATTGAAAATTACGTTCAGTGATTAACTAATCATTAATGGCGAGCTTCCTCGCGAATCGAGCGAAGTCGTTTCATAACATCATTGTCACCCCGACCAAAATAGTCATGCAGCTTGCTGTATTCTTGGTACAGTTTCTCGTAAACGGCTACGTTCTCCGCAATCGGCTTGAACGTTTCTTTACGAACACGTGCCATTTGCTTCGCGGCATCAACAATGCTGTCATAGCCGCCTTTGTCCGCACCTGCAGCAACAGCTCCGAACATCGCAGCACCAAGCGCTGGTGTCTGTTTCGAATCAGCAATTTTAATTTCACGGTTCGTTACATCCGCATAAATTTGCATCAACAGATGATTCTTCTGCGGCAGACCGCCACAAGCGTACAATTCTTCAACCTTAACCCCGTTGCTATGGAAAGCATCAACAATTTTACGTGTGCCGAAAGCCGTTGCTTCCAGCAATGTACGATAAATTTCTTCTGGTTTCGTAAGCAAGGAATAGCCTAGGATAAGTCCATTTAACTCTGTATCTACAAGCACTGAGCGGTTGCCGTTCCACCAATCCAAAGCGAGCAAGCCCGTTTCACCTGGTTTGTAAGCGGATGCACGGCGCTCCAACCATTCATGCACGTTGATGCCTTCCTCAGCAGCCGCTTTTTCCACATAAGCAGGAACACCTTGTTCCACATACCATGCGAAAATATCACCAACCGCCGATTGCCCTGCTTCATAGCCTAAGTAGCCAGGAATGATGCCGTCTTCAACAACGCCGCACATGCCTTCTACTTCTTTCTCTTCTGTGCCAAGCAGCATATGACAAATGGAAGTACCCATTGCCATGACTAGCTTACCTGGTGCAACTACGCCAACGCCTGGAACAGCCGCATGCGCATCAACGTTACCAACCGCGATCGCAGTTCCGGCAACGAGTCCCATACGCTCAGCCATAGCAGCTGTCAGTTCTCCAGCTTTTGTGCCTAGGGCAACAACATCTCCGCGAAGCTTCGTTTCTGTGATATTTACAAGTCTAGGATCCAACGCTTGAAAGAAATCTTGGCTTGGATACCCATCTTGCTTGTGCCAAATGGATTTGTAGCCCGCAGTACAGCTATTGCGCACGATCTCGGATTGACCTGTCATTTGAGACACAACCCAGTCCGTCGCTTCTAAGAAACGATCGGCTTGCTCATAAATCTCAGGCGCTTCATTCAAAATCTGCCAAACTTTCGCAATCATCCACTCCGAAGAAATTTTACCGCCATAACGAGGTAAGAAAGCTTCTCCTCTGCTCGCTGCAATTTCATTAATGAGAGTAGCTTCATCTTGTGCGGCATGATGCTTCCACAGTTTCACCCAGCTATGTGGATTCGCTGCAAGTGCTGGTTCGAAGCACAGTGGTTGACCTTCTTTATTAATCGGGAGCATCGTACACGCTGTGAAATCAATACCCAAGCCGATAATATCTGCTGGATCTACGCCAGATGCACGTACAACTGCTGGAACAGATTGTGTGAGTACATCGATATAATCTTGAGGATGTTGTAAAGCCCAATCGTATTCTAACTTCACACCGGATACCGGCAGTTTCTCATCAATAACATTGTGTGGATATGGCGTTACGTGATCTGCCACCTCTGTGCCATCACTCAAATCAACCAGAACCGCACGTCCTGATTCCGTGCCATAGTCAACACCAATCGCATATTTCTTCGACATGGGGAGCCTCCTTCAAATTTATACCTGTTTCTTGCTCTCAGTATAACACTTGTACGTACAAGTTGGCTACCCCAATTTTGAAAATTACGGAATGCGAATTGTTGACTCTCGAATAACCAGTTCTGGCTTGTACACTTTCCCTGTTTCGCTGCCGATTACTCGCTTATTCTCAATCATATCAATTAAAATGCCCGCCGCGTCGCTGCCGAGTTCTGTTTTGGGATGAGAAAGTGACGTCAATTTCACCTCGGTTGCCGTTGCAAGAGTTGAGTCATCGAAACCAATTAAAGAGATGTCTTGTGGCACCTGCATACCAATTGTACGTACAGCTTCAAGAAGATGAATCGCGAGTTCGTCATTGTAGCATACAAAAGCTGTTGGCCGTTCCTCAACTGCACCGTGTTCTAGCATATCGAGCGCGATTCTGTATGGTTTTGTCCGCTTTTCTTCCGTCGTATAATGAATAACGAATTCCGGAAGCAGAGGAACCTGATAATGATGATGCGCGCGAATAAAGCCTTTTAACCGATTCACACCTTGTCCATCATCTGTTTTGAAAAAGCCCGCCAACCGTCGATGCCCCAGCTGAATCAAATGCTCTGCCGCCTTAAATCCACCATCTTCATCATCCACGATCAAAGAAGGACAATTCATTTCAGGGTATCGCTCGTTTATCATGAGATAAGGAATATGCTGGTAGTCCAATGACAAATAATAGCTAAGATTCGGGTTGCCTTCCGCACTCTTCGTCGGCTCAATAATAAGGCCACTTAGAGGCTGACTCATCATCATATCCAAGCTTTCCCGTTCTTTTGCTTTGTCGTTATCCGTGGACGAAAGCAGCAGTCTATAGCCTCTCGCCCGTAATGTAGCCTCTGCTCCTCTAACAATATGCGGAAAAATATAGTCAGATATATAGGTCGTAAGGATGCCTATCGTTTGTACATCGCGTGATTTTTGCGTTTGTGGCGTAGAGACGAAAGTACCTTTGCCTTGCATCCGATACAACCAGCCTTCTTTCTCCAATTCACCAAACGTCTGCCTTACGGTCTGACGACTCATCAGGAACTGTTCTGCAATTTCATTTTCGGATGGCATTTGATCATTCGGTTTAAGCCTTCCTGTATGTAACCAGGTCAAAATTTCCTGTTTTAATTGTTGATATTTCGGTAATTGCTTTTCCTTCATGCTTCACCTCAGGGCTTTGATTGTGAACGTATTATACCATCCGTTCAACTTGTATGTACATATTCTATGAAAGGGCATCGTTATGTCGAATGCTTCCTATTCGCCTAATTTACTCATCAACAGTCTGATCTTCGTATCGGTATCAGATCCGATGGATGGTGTATATACACTGCATCTCAGATCCGTTCTCCCTTGCACCTGCAAGGTCGTTAGATCGAACAACATTTTCCCCACCTTGGCATGTCGAAATTCAATGAATACTTCAGGTGCAGAACTGACATCACTCTCGTTCCAAAATGCACGAAAATCTTTGCTCCGCTCACTCAGTTCCTCAATAAATTCGCTATACCAATTATCACTCACATATTGACCATAATAAGAACGAAACATCGACAAAAATCCTTTGGCGAAGTCACTCCAATTAACAGCCAGTGACTTCAGTTCTTTCCGGGTAAAAAGCAGCCATATCATATTCCGCTCCCCCTCTGGGAGTTTAGCAAAGTCAAGAAAGACCGCCGCAGCCGCTTGATTCCAACCAACAATGTGACATCGGCGATCCGAAACAATCGTGGGGCAATCATGAAGCTCCGTCAATATCCGATTCAAAGCCGGACTTATCGTCGGTATTTGATCAACAAAAGTCGCTGGCGCTGGTTGTTCCAACGCTAAACTGAACAAATATTGCCGCTCATCCTCATTCAACTGCAAGGCCATTGCAATGCGATCGAGTACTTGTACGGACATTTTGATGTCTCGTCCTTGTTCCAACCATGTATACCAAGTCGTACTCACACCAGCAATCGTTGCGACTTCCTCTCGACGCAACCCCGGTGTACGTCGCCTGCTTCCGCCTAACAATCCAACTTCTTGCGGCTGGATACGCGATCGATGTGCCATTAGAAAGTTCGATAATTCTTGAAGCCTCTCCTTTGTGTTCACGCAAGGTTTCCTCCTTAGCCTAGTATCATAGAAGCCATTATACCAGTATAAACGCTAACTTGTAATAGGATACGCAGTATGACATTCTAATTAAAAAAGGAGGACGACGCGATGAAACGTGTGGTTATTACTGGTATGGGAGTCATTACACCAATAGGAAATAATGTGGATGCATTCTGGGGGAATTTGACAACGGGGCAATCTGGCATTTCTAAAATAGAGCATTTCGACACATCGGATTACAAAACAAACTTCGCTGGCGTTGTCCGGGATTTCGATGCCGAAGCCGCTGTTGGACGTCGTGAGGTGCGACGCATGGATCGCTACTGCCAGTTCGCCGTTGCGGCAGCTAAACAAGCAATCGATGACGCTAATCTCGCGATTGACGCCTCCAACGAAGAGCGTGTTGGCGTCTATATCGGCTCCGGCATTGGCGGCATTCAGACCATCTTGGACAACTATCGAACGCTGCTGGCCCGAGGGCCAGGCCGGGTCAGCCCGACCGTTGTTCCGATGATGATTGCCAACATGGCCGCTGCACAGGTTAGCATCTTGTACGGCGCCAAAGGGCCAACGCTTGCTCCCGTTACCGCTTGCGCAACGGGCAACAACGCCATTGGCGAGGCCTTTAAGCTCATCCAGCGCGGAGGCGCAGATGCCGTCATTGCCGGCGGCGCCGAAGCGACGGTCACCGACCTCGCGCTCGCGGGCTTCGGCAATGCAACCGCGTTGTCGACGCGCTGTGACGCGCCGGAGCAGGCAAGCCGCCCGTTCGACGCGCAGCGCGACGGATTCGTCGCCGCCGAAGGCGCCGGCGTCTTGGTCTTGGAGTCGCTCGAGCATGCGGAGCGCCGCGGGGCTCGGATCCATGCCGAAATCGTCGGCTATGGATCCACCTCGGACGCCTACCACATCGTGGCGACCGATCCTGAGGGCTCGGGGGCCTACCGAGCCATGCGCGACGCGCTAGTTGATGCGGGGATCGACGCGTCGGAGATCAACACTATTAACGCTCACGCGACAAGCACCGTCGCTGGTGATCTCTCCGAGACGCTGGCAATCAAGCGTCTACTTGGCCGCGGCGCTTACAACGTGCCGATCAGCGCCAACAAATCCATGATCGGCCACATGCTTGGCGCTGCGGGCGGTGTCGAGGCCGTCGCCCTGATCAAAACCTTACAGGACAACCTCATCCCCCCGACCATCAACTTGGACAATCCCGATCCACAGTGCGATTTGGATTACGTGCCCCACGAGGCGCGACATGCGAAGCTACAGTATGGGCTGTCGAGCTCATTTGGTTTTGGCGGGCATAATGCGGTGTTGATATTGAAACGGTTTGGGTGAGCGGGGAACGTAATACACTCACCTGAGGGCATCACATCACTGTTCAGCAGAGTGAGGAATGACAATTTTCAATTTTCAATCAATGTTAGTTGTATACTGTTACTTGGCCGATTGGACAATCTGCCGTAATATACTTACCCGAGGTCCATCACATCGCTTTTCCGCAAAGTAGGAAATGACAATTTTTAATTAATGTCAGTTGTAAGATGTTACTTAACTGTTTGGAGAATCGTAATATACTTACCCGAGGTCCATCACATCACTGTTCCGCAAAGTGGGAAATGACAATTTTCAATTAATGTCAGTTGTAAGATGTTACTCGGCTATTTGGAAAACCGTAATATACTTACCCGAGGTCCATCACATCACTGTCCCGCAAAGTAGGAAGTGACAATTTTCAAATAATGTCAGTTGTAAGATGTTACTCGGCTGCTTTGAGAACCGTAATATACTTAGTCGAGGTCCATCACATCGCTGCTCTGCAAAGTAGGAAATGACAATTTTCAATTAATGTCAGTTGTAAGATGTTACTCGGCTGTTTGGAGAACCGCAATATACTTAGCCGAGGTCCATCACATCGCTGTCTGCAAAGTAGGAAATGACAATTTTCAATTAATGTCAGTTGTAAGATGTTACTCGGCTATTTGGAGAACCATAATATACTTACCCGAGGTCCATCACATCGCTGCTCTGCAAAGTAGGAAATGACAATTTTCAATTAATGTCAGTTGTAAGATGTTACTCGGCTATTTGGAGAACCGTAATATACTTACCGAGGTTCATCACATCGCTATTCCGCAAAGTGGGAAATGACAATTTTCAATTAATGTCAGTTGTAAGATGTTACTTAGCTGTTTGGAGAAACGTAATATACTTAGCCGAGGTCCATCACATCGCTGCTCTGCAAAGTAGGAAATGACAATTTTCAATTAATG
Source organism: Paenibacillus sp. 2RAB27 (assembly GCF_052115445.1). NCBI lineage: Bacteria > Bacillati > Bacillota > Bacilli > Caryophanales > Paenibacillaceae > Paenibacillus > Paenibacillus sp. 2RAB27. Next base: position 90 of record NZ_JBFRGR010000042.1, on the reverse strand, counting down.
TCAGTTGTAAGATGTTACTTAGCTGTTTGGAGAAACGTAATATACTTAGCCGAGGTCCATCACATCGCTGCTCTGCAAAGTAGGAAATGA
>NZ_JBFRGR010000041.1:0-43521 GCF_052115445.1 Paenibacillus sp. 2RAB27 | reverse complement strand
AACGTAGAATAGATGGAAAACACGTAGTTAATTATAACCATTTTACTCGAACTGAACAAAAGTGGCAGTTTTAACAACATGTTTTACAGTTAAATCAAGAATTCAGGAAAATTCCTCGAAAATAGATGTACATTTTCCAGTTATTACAAACTTCATAAGCGGAGCCCCTCCAAACCTACAAAACCCATCAACAGCATATAAATTTAAGTGCAATAAGTCGAAACAATCACTCACCAAATGAGTCAAATAATGGAAGGGTTAACCACACATCATGGAATCTGTTTATCGAAGGAGGTAAAAATGGCCTATATTCGTTTGATTGTTTTAGTGCTGTTCGTTGAAGTTACGATAACAATGGCAGTCAGTTTCGGCATTTACTTTGGATTTTCGATCTATCCGTATACGCTGACAACGTTAACTCCATCAGGGGCTGCTGTTCAGTCAGCTGGTTTTAACGCAACGATTCCTTTGTATATGCCTTCACTTGCTGATTTGAAAGTTCCATATTCGCTGCTAAGGGGAGCCACTCCAGCTTGGGGAGTAGCAGCATTCTTAGTCTCTGCAGCCTTAATGGGCATACAAAGTTTTATACGAGGTATGTACCTAGGCGGTCTGAAAGGATGGGTGCTGAACMAGGAGAAAGTCCCACTATTCGCAAGTGGGCGCAAATATTTCGGCGATATGATCGCATGGACGATTTTTCAATTCGTGACTGGCGCGGCGATGATCTTCTTCGCAGCTGCTTTTTTTCCAATTGGCATCATCTTGATCATTGTTTTAATGTGTTATTCACTCACGCCATATTTAATCGTTCTCGAAAATATCAGCTTTAGTACTGCATTGGCGAAGGCTACGGGTACGTTTAGGAGAAATTTTGGTGCCATGCTGCCACTCGCGTTGCTTGCGATGATTTGCACACTAATTGTGAGTTTGTTCCGTTCACTAACACCACCGTGGGGATACGCAGTACCGTTACTTGCATACGCATGTGTGGGAACTTTCTTGATCGGTAAGCTTATGCAAATACTAGTGGAGAAGCTTAGGATTACCCCTGACCAGCAGAGTACAATTCAGCCGATTGATGAAATTCGAACTCGCGGCTTGGTCAACGTTGTAATTGTGCTGCTAATTCCAGCGTTACTCTTCACAGGAATATGTACTGCTTCTGGAAAGCACTTAAAGATGTTCGACTTCGGTAGTAAAAAACAGATCGAGGGTATCTCGTATCTGACAAGTTTCTCCGACGTATACTATGCGTCCAAGACGAGATATACAGCGTATTTGTGGCAGTCAGCCGATTATAGGATGGCAATCAAGCTTCCAGATTTAATAGGCGATCGTAAGCCGGACGAATTGCGAGGCATAGCAGAGATCACGTGGCAGATGGATGAGAATATTCGCACAGCACAAGGGAACTCAACTCGAATCGACGTGAAACCAATCATGCACAAGAGCCAGTTGATGTATCGGCTGGTCAAAGAAACCACTATGGATGGCCATGTTTATTATTCTAGTTTGAGAGGCTCATCTTCGATTCTGCCAGGTGACGTGGAGCCGCGTGAGCCATTATCCGTACAAATCATGGTCAGTGGAGATGGCAGTCAAATTTTTGTTATACAATACCCAACACGCTTCGATATTTCGCCTGTATTCCGTGTTTCGGATGACGGGAAATATGTGATCACAGGAACAAGTCCAGTGAATCCAATGGATTTCCACACGTATTGGTTCACCGCGGATCAACGTACCGATCACATGTTCAACTTACTGGCTGCCAAAAACCAATTGAATGACACTGCAATGTTTAACCGAGCTTACCTTGCACTTGCTTCTGCTATGCAGGAAGGTGATGGACGTACAGTCGTTAATCTGCTTGAGTCGATGCGGAAGTTCGGCGTAGACGTGAAAGCACCTGAATGGGATATCCAGACGTGGACGGATAACTTACATCATCGATATCAAGATGCAAGCTTGCCTAATTTCCTAGAGCTGCTGTCTAAGGCAGGCATGCAAGGGGGGTATGAAGTCACAGAGACATCTGACAACAAGGAGGATAAGGTAGGTGTTTACCATCTTGAGGTACCGTTCCCTGATGGCGTTATACCGATAACGTTCAAGGAATCTAAGGTAGATGGCAAGCTGTTGTCTATCCATGTCATGGAATAGAAGATAATTGGATACGAGAGTGCCTCTAAAGCCAAGTATATGGCGGGGGCACTCTTTTTCCATTTTTAAAAAAAGTAATAAAACAATAACAAAATGCTAAAATTCAATAATGTTTTATTGTAAAACGATAAATAATGTGGTAAATTCAAATCAATAATTATGAAAAGAGGTGCTTTAGGTGAAACAAGGATCAACATTATTTTTGAAAATCGCAGTCATACTTATTGGCCTCCCTGTACTTGCACTGTGCATATTCGTGGTGCCGGAGTTTGGGAGATATGCCGTAGAGTTATATCCAGGAAAGACTTATCTGCAATATCTCTTTTACCTTGATATCTATGCAACGGCGATACCCTTTTACTTTGCCTTATATCAGGCTTTCAAGCTGTTAAGTTATATCGATAAGAACGTTGCCTTCTCAGAATTATCTGTAAAAGCATTGAAAAATATCAAATACTATGCAAACACAATCAGTATCTTATATGTGCTTGGCTTGCCGCTCTTTTATCTCATTGCGGAAAGAGACGACGCCCCTGGTCTCATCGTTATTGGATTGAGCTTTATATTTGCTTCCAGTGTAATTGCTGTTTTCGCCGCTGTTCTTCAAAGGCTTTTGCAAGAAGCGATCGATATCAAATCAGAAAATGACTTCATAGTCTGAGGTGAATGAAATGGCGATAATAATCAATATTGATGTGATGCTGGCTAAAAGGAAAATGAGCGTGACTGAACTTTCGGAAAGGGTTGGCATTACGCTAGCTAATCTGTCTATTTTGAAAAATGGTAAGGCAAAAGCGATTCGAATTTCCACTTTGGAAGCGATATGCAAGGCTTTGGATTGTCAGCCTGGTGATATCTTAGAATTCAAAAGTGACGAAGGAACGCTAGACTAATACGTTTGGGTCATAAACGTGGAGGAGGGATTCTTGTGGAAAGTAACAATATGATCATTGAACATATAGGTAACCCCCACGAGCTTGAGCGTATGTTTCGAAAAGAACCTGAAGCGTTCAGGAAAACATTCGCCTACGCCTGGGAACAATACCCGAATTCGCAGGTGCTTGCCACTTGGTATGAGAGATTGCACTTCAAAGAAGATGTACATACAGAAAAGGCGTCCTTGTTTCAAAAGGACTTCTTTATCATGGGCATTTTGGCGATACTGGCAKGGATTATCACACGGATCATTTTCCATTTTGTCGAACAAGAGACAATAGCTCCAATTAATCTTGCTTTTGGTGTGCTACCATGTATTGCGGCCTACTTTGTTTGTAACAATCCCCCACGGAGAAATATTATTTATACACTTGCAGGGTTGTTTCTTGTCTCTGTCGTTTATGTGAATATACTGCCACTCGAGCAGAATGACAGCATCCTGTTATCTTATATTCATCTACCCATATTCCTATGGGTATTAGTGGGGTTAGCTTTTACAGGAAATGAATATAAACGGGGCAGCATTCGATTAGCCTATCTGAAATTTAATGGTGAACTTGGCATACTTTACGCGACTATGGCCATAAGTGGTGTATTATTAACAGGTTTAACTATGCAGCTATTTAGATTTGTGGGCATGGATATTGCTGATTTTTATTTTAAAAATGTCGTGTTATTTGGAGCTGTTGCGCTATCCATTGTGGCGACCTATCTCGTTTCTCGTAATCTTAAACTTGCCAAAAATATCGCGCCTTATATCGCCAAAATTTTCAGTCCACTTGTGTTGGTAACCTTATTGGTCTATCTCATAACGGTTATGATGGTAGGGAAAAATCCGTTCTTGGATCGGGATTTCCTTCTTTCCTTTAACGGCATTCTGCTTTGTGTACTAGCTGTTACCATTTTCTCCATTACAGAAAGCGGTTCAGATGAGAAAAAGAATATTTCAGATTATTTAAACTTTGCTTTACTTGTGCTTGCACTTATAATTGATAGCGTGGCCGTATCAGCCATTGTGTTCAGGCTTTCCTCTTATGGGATTACGCCAAACCGGATTGCTGTTCTAGGTGTCAATATTTTGATTTGGGCTAATCTTATTTGGATTATGGTTTCATATCTGCTTTTCTTACGAAATAAAACAGGACCTTCTAACATCCAAGACGCTGTTACGAAGTATTTGCCAGTCTATGGGTTTTGGGCTGCTTTTGTTGCATTTACGTTTCCTTTCATTTTCAAATAAAATAGACATGCCAATGGAGTGTAACCGACATGGGAAGAGAACGTTTAAGACCTATTTACAATGCTGGTGAATCGCTGTTGAAGGAAATTCAACGTACGAATGTCCCTGTGGATGGGGTAGCGATCTGGAGTTTGGGTCAAGCTGGGGCGTTGATTAAAGGCGGCAGTTCAGACGAAGTTATTTGTATTGATCCCTATCTAAGTTATTCAATTGAATTGGAAAATCCTGATACGGAATTTAAAAGGGAAATTCCACCGCCGCTTACGCCTCAGGAGCTAGATGTAAACATCGTATTGCTCACGCATTTCCATAATGATCATATGGATTTAACTACGATCAAGGGTGTTTCTGAGGCTCATCCAGGGACGACATTCGTGGCACCAGCCTCACATGTGAATTTACTGCATGAAGTTGACGTGGATGCAAGCCGAATCATTGCTGCCAAGCAAGAGCTGGTGATTTCTCGACAAGGCGTAACCATTACCCCTGTAGCGGGAGCGCACACAGCGTATGAGACAGATCAGGATGGGAATCAGTACTATTTGGGTTATTTTATCGAAATCAACGGAGTGAGAATCTTCCATACAGGAGACACGGTTGTCACACCAGAGTTGATTGAGCATGCCAAGAAATTTCAGCCTCATGTAACACTTCTGCCGATTAATGGAGGCGATTATGCACGTACTTCCAGAGGAATTGTAGGCAATATGAACTTCCGTGAAGCGGCAGATTTCGGCGTTGAGATTGGGTCGGATCTACTAATCCCTATCCACTTTGATATGTTTTCCAATAATCGTGATAATCCGACCTACTTCGTTGATTATTTGTTCCACACGTATCCTKCGCAGAAGTCCCATATGATGTCCGCGGGAGAGCGATTTATTTATTTTAAATAAGATAAAAGGATGAGACAAAATGAGCAGAATATTACGGTTTGAAATCCAAGCAGATGAACCCAATCAACTCATCGAGTTCTATACACGAACGTTTAATTGGGAATTCACGAAGTTTCCAGGACCACAAGACTATTGGTTTATTAAAACGGGGAATAGTGGAGATCCTGGCATTGACGGGGGATTAATGAAATCTCCTGATGGTACGACGCGAACTATCAATTCAATTGAAGTAACTTCGATCGATGAATATATAGAATCTCTAACATTAAATGGCGGGACTATTGTTGTTCCGAAAATGAGTATGCCAGGAATGGGCTACCTTGCTTATTTTACTGATCCAAGTGGAACCATTGTGGGGATCTCACAATCGGATTCGAGTGCACGATAAGTCGTAAATATTATTGATCTTTATTAAAGGGCTGCCTTATGGCAGTTCCTTTTTGTGTTTCGTAAGGTGATTTTCTTAAAATAGATCATACTTTTGTATAAATAAATGATCCACTTCGTCGTTATTTCTTGGTATATTAAATAGGGAGAAATGAACTTATACGCCGTTAGGGAGGAATGTACATGTACACATTTGGATGGTGCAATGGGATTCAAGAAGCGGAGAGACTTGGGCGATTGGGCTTTGATTATATCGAATGCGCGCTCGTAGCATTAAATGTAGAGGATGAGGCAGATTTCGCCGCCAAGCTTCCCATGTATTTGAACAGTCCGCTTCCCGTACAGGCATTTAGTATATTTTTCCCAGGAGACTTGAAAGTAGTCGGTCCAGAGGCCGATGAGGAAAGAATCCGACGTTATGTGCATAAAGCTGCAAGCGCTTTAAATAAAATCGGGGCCAAAACGGCTGTTCTCGGCAGTGGAAAAGCACGTCATTTTCCGGAGGGTTGGGAACGTAATCGCGCAGAGCAACAGCTTCTTCAGCTACTCGCACGAATCGGAGATGAGTTCGAAGGAACAGGTGTTACGCTAGCCATTGAGCCCTTGAATCGTAAGGAATCCAATATCATTAACACGGTTTCGGAGGCAGTGATGTTGGCCAAGCAGGTGAATCTTCCAACGATTCGAGTTTTGGCCGATTTCTATCATATGGATGAGGAGCAAGATCCGATTTCCACCCTGATTGAAAATAAGGATTGGCTTCAGCATATTCATCTTGCGGATACGGATCGGTTGTCACCTGGCACAGGTCAATATCCCTATGATCAATTCGCGGCGGCATTGAAAGCATCTGGCTATGCGGGGATGATTTCAGCGGAGTGTACCGTTCATGATCCTGAGAAAGAATTCGCGGCAAGTTTGGCTTTTATGAGAGAGAAGTTCATGTAGAGTTCCTATCGAATTGAAAAGGATTTAGCCAAGAGGGGTCGAAATATATAATACCGAGTAATTAACTATGATTTCATTTTTCGGGAATTAGGCAGATAAGGTTGTGACGCAGTTGTTAAAAGATAAAATTCTTAGAAGAGAACCAGGTATCATTACTTACGGTATGACACCTCCTAAGGAAACACATTCGCTAGAGAAAATGGCTGAAATTTCACACAAACAATGTGAGCGACTTCAGAAACTTCAAATAGATGGCTTAATTCTCTATGATGTTCAGGAAGAAAGTGATCGTATCGATCAAGATCGTCCTTTTCCTTATTTACAGACGGTTGACCCGACTACGTACAGCAAGACGTATTTGAGCAATTTAAATGTCCCGAAAATTATTTATCGATGTGTGGGGAAATACACAGAGGAACAGCTGGCGGAATGGATTCAAGCTGATCTTGATGAGGAGCGATTCTCCGTATTTGTGGGGGCATCCTCCAGTAAACAAGAGGTTCAAATGGGTCTGCCAGAAGCGTATGCGTTAAGCAGAAAGCTGAATGACAAACTAACTTTAGGGGCCGTTGTCATCCCTGAAAGACACATGAAAAAAGATGACGAACATCTCAGAATGATCAATAAAATAGCGAGTGGCAGTCGGTTTTTCATTTCCCAAGCGACCTATAACGTTGAAGCGTCGAAGAACTTCTTATCGGATTATTATTATCATTGTAAAGAAAATAAGCTCGACATGGTGCCGATCCTCATGAATATTGCGCCGTGCGGCTCGACGAAGACGCTTGAATTTATGAAATGGCTTGGTATCTCCATTCCGAAATGGTTGGAAAATGATTTGAAGTATTCGCAGGATGTCTTGGATAAATCCGTATCGGTTTCCCTACAAATATTTGAAGAAATTTTCGAATTCGGCCTGGAAAAAGGGATTCCGATCGGGTGCAGTGTCGAAAGTGTCTCCACGCGAAAAGTTGAAATCGAAGCTTCGATTCAATTGGTGCATGAGATCAAAGCTATGATGGCGAAGAAAATGAGATCATCGTTTGTTTTTTGAGTGTACGTCAGAAGAAGGAGCAAATCTGCGTTAGCAGTTGCTCCTTGTTTTTCATTGTAGCTAACTAAAGGGGAATCTCATTGATCATACAAAGTTATGTGAACGAAATGACAGAGGTTTTACAAGCATGTGGTTTTACTGAAAGCGAAATTCTAACAGGCTTGGCCTATATCGAAGGTAACATCTTGGAAGATGAATTGATCGTAAACGTAGCGCCTAAAGATTTCAAATTAGTGCAACGTGAACAGCGTCGCAAAACATGGGCATTGCTATCAACGTTGAGGAAAAAGAAAGATGACTCCGATAGGATCGGAAGATATTTATCACTTTTCATACACATAGGTAAGGACAGTTTTCTAGAAACTAGCTCCGATTTCAATATGGAAGATGCATTGTGGCGAAGAGGATGTTTACGTCTTGTCACCCAATACAAAGTCCCATACACCATCGTTTGGGAGTGGATGCTAGCGAAGAGCAAATTTGTCGATTATCGAGGAAATCCAGAGTCGTATGCCTTGGAATTTGTGGAATTAATGGCGCAAAGCGAGCCTGAACTATTGCACAAGTTGTATCCGGACCAAGATGTTGCTGTGCAGCCATATATCGCTGCATTGTTAACCAAGCATAACGGTGAAGATTATGAAGCATTAACATGGTTTGAAAAACATTTTTACCAACTTGCCTCGGTTGATCATTTGGATACAGACAATAAGAGAAAGCAGCTGAGAAATTGTGTTTATTTGGCTGTTTCAGTAAAGCAGCACAGTCGTATAGCATCGGAATACTTGAAAAAGCTGATTAATGAGGATCCGAATGCTTTTGTAACGAATTACAGAATAGCTTTTTACCATAATCGTGAAAAGGAATTACGTAAAATCCCTGGTATGTTGGAAGAGTTTGGAGCTCTTCGTGAGCACTATCTCATCAATCTTGCTGAGCCTGGTCTTGGAAGTCGTGATGGGTCTTATGATGATCTCTTGAGAGAAGAATTCGCTGATCGACCGGAGAGCTTCCGGAAAGCAATTGAGATGTCACATGGTTTGAAAACCATTCATTTGTGCCGTATCGTCTGGGAAAAAGATGAGGAGAAGCCTTACTTAAGCGAAGCGCTTCAGGAATTTGCAAGTTATTTKGAAAGCTTAATTCCGAATGATCCTCAATTACATGCCTACTTTCGAGGAGAGAACCCATTTAGTGAGGTTGAACGATACTTACATCATCTGCATGAGACTTCAACAGGGTCTAACTATCGTAGACTGCTTGATTTGAAAGATCTACGCAACCATTCAGAGATGTTTGACAGGGGATTGTGTTTCTTGGCCTACGCCGATAAGGAAACGCTATGGATCATGGGCAGTTGGCTGTCAGATAAAGGATTCACCGTGAAAGAGCTTATGGATCGAATCACCAACGCTGGAGGTGATAGCAACGTATTGCTCCCAATGATTGTTACGAAATCTTATGCGAAATATCCGTCGGATGATGAGGCTTTCAACCAGACCGGATATCAGTATTTGAAATCTTATATACGGGATCAAGGGGAAGTCATAGTAGCCCTTCTTCAGGACTCGGAGGATAATAAATATACGAAGAAGTTTCTTCTCGAAGAGCTTTACCAATCCAATAATGAAAAGTACATACCTCTCATTTCCACGTATCTGAAGGATGATAATAAAGTGGTAAGGGATACCACTATCAATTTGCTTAGGGAATATCCTGGAGCTTTACCTTTTGTGAAACCATATCTTATTCATAAGAAGCCTGCAATAAGAGAGTCAGCGGTGCAACTCTTGAACAGCTGGAATGATGAGCCTTCCCATATAGAGCTCGAGCTATTGCTACACTCAGAAAAAAATGAAAAAATCAAAATGCTTATTCTAAATATTTTAAAAGAAAAGCCGGAGATCACACATCAAGAACCGATTAGCCAAGACCATATCTCATCCTATTGCAGGGCCAAACTCGTACATGCTAAGCTTCAACAACTTGACTGGATTCCATTTGATGAATTACCGCTTATCCGATTAAAAGAGAATCAACACATTATTGAACCTGTCATTAGCCAATATTTGTTCTATACGTATGCAATTCAGAATGAGATCGTTATGAATTGGGAAGCTCGGTCGGTGGCAGAACATTTGGAACCGGAGGACCTTTCTCAAGTTGCTTGGTCTCTATTACAGCACTGGCTAGAATCAGGTGCCGATGTTCAAAAGAAATGGATTATGGCTTTTGCGACCATGTTTGGCGATGAGCGATCGATTAACCAACTTCACTCTTGTATTCTGAAGTGGCCATTAGAGTCGAGAATAGCTCTAGCGGCAGACACAGTGAAAGCATTAGTGCTTTCAAAGAAGAATTCTGGCTTACTTATTGTTGATCAATTGGCTAGGAAGAGCAAGTTTAAGCAATTAAAGAAAACAGCTCAGGAAGCTTTAGCTAAAGCTTCTAAAGAACTTGATATCGACCCAGAGGAACTTGCCGACCGCATCATTTCTAATCTAGGTTTCAATTCGACTGGTCAGCAAGTACTCCAATTTGGCGATTCAGAGCTGAAGCTGATACTTACGAAAAAGTTGGAAATCCGAATTGAGGATGCAGAAGGCAAAACCTACAAATCATTGCCGACTCCAAGGAAACATGAGGATGTAACGCAAATTAAATTAGCAATGGATGAATTCAAACAGTTGAAGAAAGAGCTGAAGCTTGTTAAGGATTCCATCGCAATCCGCTTAGAACAAGCAATGTCTACGCGGCGGTATTGGACGAAGCAAGCGTGGGAATCGCTTTTTATAGAGAATGCCATCTTACATTTCTTTGCACGCTCTTTAATTTGGGGGACGTATACGGAGGGGAAAGAATTGCAGAAATCCTTCCTTTATCTGGATGATGGGAGTTATATTTCTGCGGATCATCGTGTAGTTGTTCTGGAAGAGAATAGCTATATTCGACTTATTCACCCGCTAGAATTGATTCAAGCTTCCCTTGAATTATGGAGAGAGCAGTTGGAAAAGCTTGAGATTACTCAACCTATCGAACAATTGAATCGAAAAGTTTTTATTCCTGAGCATAACGATTCCCTTCGTGTTGAGGACTTCGGTGGCGTGCAAGTAAATGGATTCTCGTTACTAGGGAAGTTAACAAAGGCTGGTTGGCAACGCGGTTCCATCGTCGATGKGGGAGGTTATGATGAATTTTTCAAAGAGAATGAACACTTTGGGGTTGGCGTGAAATTATCTTTTAGTGGAACTTCGGTAGGGTATGAGGATGAAACTGTGACGGTATATGATCTAGTCTTTTATATAGCTGGTAAAGTGAAGAGAGGCCCTTACATTTACAGTGACATTCAGGCGGAAGATCTGATACGCCCATCGGATATTCCAAATCATTTTTATAGCGAAATTTTGTATGAAGTAGATCAAGCGTTGTCAGCACGAGTTGGCTTTGTGGAAGATTGGAAGTAAAATAGGGTTGAAAAGAGTTTTTCAAATCGGAGAGGATGAGTTAGAAATGGCCATAAACCATGAATCTCAAATTGGAGAAGTTCTGTCGACCAGCCGTTACGCAACACATTCTTTTAGTAAACAGACTTTCGAGGGCATTAAGCTACTGGCTGGACTAGGCGTGGAAGGCGATGCACACATGGGAACAACAGTGAAGCATCGCTCACGTGTTGCGCAAAATCCGGATCAACCAAATCTTCGCCAGGTTCACCTCATTCATTCGGAGTTATTCGACGAGTTAGAAGTTTCAGGTTTTCACGTAGAGCCCGGTCAATTGGGTGAAAACATTACAACATGTGGCATAGATTTACTTGGATTACCAACCGGAACAAAGCTAACCATCGGTGTGGATGCTGTCATTGAAATTACTGGACTCCGCAATCCATGTGCGCAAATTGATCATTTCCAGTCAGGGTTGTTGCAAGCCGTATTGGATCATGATGCAAATGGCAACCTCGTCCGAAAGGCCGGAGTGATGGGGATCGTGTTATCTGGTGGAGACGTTCGAGTTGGTGATGAAATCCGCGTTATCTTACCTGTGGAGCCCTATCGTCCGCTCGAACGAGTATAGAGAATGAAAGGAAATCGGGATGAAAACAATTGGATTAATTGGTGGTATGAGTTGGGAATCCTCTTTGCTCTATTACCAAATCATCAATCAGCGGGTAAAGGAAAAATTAGGTGGGCATCATTCGGCCAAAAGCCTCATGTATTCGGTGGATTTTCATGAGATTAAGACGCTTCAGCATGAGGGTAAATGGGAAGAAGCGACAAGCGTCATGATCGATTCCGCTCAAAAACTGGCATCTGCCGGTTCGGATTGTATCGTCATTTGTACGAATACGATGCACAAGATGGCCAAAGAAGTTGAAGACGCCGTATCCATCCCGTTGCTTCATATTGCGGATGCAACTGCCATGGAGATCGTAAAAGCTGGCATTAAGAAAGTTGCTTTACTCGGCACAGCCTTTACGATGGAACAAGATTTCTACAAAGGCAGACTTGTTGAGAAATATGATCTTGAAGTACTCGTCCCTCCTGCAGCCGCAAGGAAAATTGTTCATGATATTATCTACGAAGAGTTATGTCTCGGAACGATAAAGGAGGATTCCAAGCAATCCTATATAGAGATCATCCGAGATTTAGTCAATGAAGGGGCAGAAGCAGTTATTTTGGGCTGTACGGAAATTACGCTTTTAATAGCTCAACAGGATGCGTCGGTTCCATTGTTCGATACAACGAAAATTCATGCTGAATATGCGGTTGATTTTGCATTAAGGGATGTTGAACATGATTTATGAGATAACGACACGGTGGGATGAAGCGCTTTGGGAGAAAGCGGAGCACGTATACAATGAAGCCTTTCCTGAACATGGTAGAAAAAATCGTACACTCATTCGAAGCATGTTCGAAAGAGGGATCTGTATGCTGCACACGTGGAGCCTTGATGAAGATGTGGTTGCAATGGCGCTTACCGCTTTGAATATCAAAGCACGAATTCTTATTATCGATTATATTGCGGTTCGCCAAGAGCAGCGAGGTCATGGTGTAGGTTTGGCATGTATGCGTGACATTCGAAATTGGGCAGAGAACGAAGCAGGCTGTCTGGGCATCGTCATTGAGGTCGAGGCGGAACCTTCCAATGAAAATGCGGATCGAATTCGATTCTGGGAAAAAGCCGGATTTCATTTGACCGATTATGTGCACTCCTACATTTGGGTCCCTGAAACCTATCGGGCTATGTATATGAGCTTTGGGTCGTTCGAACAGCATGACGGGAGACAATTGTTCGATTATATTACTGAGTATCATGAGAAAGCCTATCGTGTAAAAGGGTAATGAGAATAGCCCACTCCTTGATTAGGAGGGGCTATTTCTAATAATCTTTTTGGTTGCGCTATATTTGAATAGCATACGTAATAGTGGTGGTACCGCAAAGAAGATGAAAAAAGTGCGAAATAACTGATAGCCAACAACCACGGATAAATTAGCATTAATCTCGTGAGCGATGATCCCCATCTGGTCCATTCCGCCTGGTGCGAGACTAAGTAAAGCCGTTGATTTGGAGATGGCATGCAGCTGCATAAAAATAAAACTGAGTCCAAATGAGCCTAGAAGAAGGACTAGACTACTGCCAATTGCAAGCGAAATGATCTGGACCTTGTGGTTGAGTTGGGCTGGTTTGAGCATTAATCCTACCTGGATACCAATCATGATCTGTGCTGCGTTAATTATACTTGTTGGCAACGCCGGTCCATGAAGTCCTAGGAGTTGAATGATTGCCGTACTGAAGGCAGGGCCGAGCAAAAAGGCAGTTGGAAATTTGATTTTATGACCTAGAAGTGCACAACTGATGCTGACTACGGCGAAAATGAAGAAATTCGGTGTTAGGGCACCCCAGCTTGCAGACGTAGTCGTTACCGATTGAATCAGAGTTTGGGCGGTATGCTGATTACCCATAATCGGACTAAACACCAGCAACGGCACACTGATAACGATCATCATAAGGCGAATGACTTGCAAGACGGTCACGATAGTTAAATTGATACCCTCTGTCTCTTCCGCCAAAATAACCATTTGTGTAAGCCCGCCAGGTATGCTTCCGAGCAATGCTGTTTTGAAGTTAATCCGAGATAGCTTGGATATGACGTAGGCAAGTAATACGCAGAGTAGCATTAAAAGCAATGTCATGAGCAGCATGGAAGGCAGTTGAATCGCCATTTCATGTAAAGCTGTCGCGGTCATGGAGAGACCTATCGTGTATCCGACAATGATGAGTCCTGCATTTCTAATCGGGGTAGGCCATGCATATCGCTCTTTGAACACATTGGAACCAATCAATACCGCGATCATCGGGCCAAGCAGCCACGGGATGGGAATACGTAGAAGTTGGAACAAGTAACCACCTAACAGGGCAGTAATGAGAGCTATGAACAGCTTCATGGGTTTATTTAAGGAAATCTTATTTATTGCCATGGATCCAATTCACCACCTTGACAGAACTGTACTTATGTTAGCACAGTTCTACTATGCGTTCAAATAGGTCACATTTAAGGCTAAAACCAACACGGAAAGTCGAGGTAATTCATCGTGATTTTAAGAAGGATGTATCGTGCGGAATGGCAAACAGGGATGAAGGAAGTAGGTGTAAACGCACTAGAACTAGACAAACAAGCACGATTGTTGGTAGCCCAAGGTGAGCTAATGACAGCTGCGGCCTTCGTCTGGCGGGACAACCTATTCCTCTACTATGAGTGCATGAGCCGAGAGGTGTTACCTGATGAAGTGGCTGGAGCTGCTGTCCCTTTTTTGAAGGAATGGCCTGGGCAGGCACAACCTCGGAAGTGGATCTTGATGATTGATGTGTTTCATTTTAACGAGCCTGCAAGCGCTGAACACTGGTTGAGAAAAGAGCCCGTGGTATCCCGGGTGGGGAGGATTGCGCATTTGAAGCCTGAGATGATGAGCAGTTACATCTATTATCATTATCAGCTGCAAGAGGAACGTGCGTTCCACGGGGAAAAGTATGAAATAATTGCAATGCATGAGAACCTTCTATTCGGCTATCAAGAATTTCCCAAAGTGATCGAGGAGCCTGTTGTGACAGGGCGTCTGAGCACGAAAGGGACCCCTGAGAATTGGAACGATTCGCGGATGGATCTGCATTTTCAGGCATGGGAAGAGGATGGTCATTTATATTTTAAACCGATTGATCAAGTGTTTGCTTATTATGTTGGTGATCTGAAAGAATAAGGAGATAGTACATTGAATTTTAAAATAATGGATTTGCGAAATCATCTTAATGAGTTAAAAGAAGTAGAAAACAATGCGTATTATGAATTTCTAAAGGTATCGTCAATGAGTGTAGGCTTATATAAATTGAATAAAGGTGAGCTGGATAAACAAAAGCCACATACAGAAGATGAGATTTATTTTATCCTCTAGGGTGAAGCATCGTTTCAAAATGGGGATACGATTACACAAATTAGCAAAGGGGAAGTTCTATTCGTGGAGGCTCATAAAGACCATAGATTCTTTAATATTACGGAAGACTTAACTACTTTAGTTTTCTTTTCGCCTGCAGAACACGCCAATAAATAGTGTGCGAATGTAAAAAGACACCTGAGGGGTGTCTTTTTTAGTGAGGTGAACGTTCCAGCGGAAGCGCAGCAGCTGCGAAAGGGAACTGCGTTCCGTAACGTTGGCGTGGTGCAGAGATATCGTGCTCCAATGCGGGAATAGTCCATAAAAGACGGTGTAGATAGTCGAAATAAACGACTAACTCGGAAGAATCTGGCGCCTTTGGGCTGAGACAGCGATGCACTTAGCTAGCCTCACTCTTATTTACTTATAAAAACATTATCCATATAGTAGACGCCAGTTGCATCAGCGGCAACGCCTACTTTCAACCGGCTGACGTCAGACGCTGCTGTATTTTTGAAGCTGAATTGATTGGCTTTTTTCGCGCCATTGACGTATAAGTCGAACTTTTTGGTATCGGTGTTCATGATAACTTTGATATCATACCAGGTGCCATTGGTGATGGGTTCAATACTCGAAAGCGTTGTTGCACCATCATACACCTTTAAGTAATTACCTTGTAGGCCTACATGCAAGGCTGCTCTGCTCGAACTATCATACACAATGAAGTCTTTCCAATTGACATCCTCTGTCCGCAAGGTGGCCTTGAAGGTCACGATGCCGGTTTGTGGAGTGAACGTTTTCTGAGCGGTGGCCGCATTCGTTGTGCTTGTTTTATTGATTTTCATGCTGCGATCCGGACCGGTGGCGAGTCCCACAGTAGGAACGTTCTGCACGGTTACAGTACCGCCAGTGGTCACTGTCGTCCAGTTAGAGGGAGAGACACCTGCTGCCGAGTATCCGTTCATTGCGTCTTTGAAAATGATGGTTTCCGAAACGAGCGTTCTTCCGAATGCAGGCACTTCGTCTCTCGTGAGTGTTACGGCATTGTTGTAAAATTGCGTGATGGTGTAAGTGTCATTGCCCGGTCCATTTGCTCCGGGATATCCGTAGAAAAGATTGTCCGCCCAACCGATAGCCCAAGTGAGGAACCAGGTGTAATCAAAATTCGTTTGAACGGCAGTCTCTGAAGGGAGCAAACCAACTTCGGACAAGCCATAACGCTTACTGCCTAGGACAGAAGCCAGCTCACTGTTCGCATTTGTAAACTTCGCATCCCCACGGGCTTGCGTATATACATCAGCTCCACCGAGATCTACATACGAAGAACCTGGGTAATAATTGCTGTTAACGGCATTATTGTCATCCCTACCCGGAGCCCACACCCAAATCAGGTTGTTCAAGCCGTGATAATTAGTGTAGCGGTCGTACATGTTTTGCCATAACTTTTTGTAACTTGCTGCAGACTTACCACCCCACCAGAAGCCGATGTTCATCTCGTGATAAGGTCGCCAGAGAACGACTACACCTTGATCCCGAAGGGATTTCAAATAGCCCGCTATCGTATCGATATGCGCTAACCATTTGTTATACAAGGTGGTACCAGGGGTTGTGAGCAAGTCGAAATTCGCCTGTGACATGGAGCTGATCACACTGTTCCATCCGCCATCATCTACTGTGGCATCCAAAGGGTTCGTCTCATGCCAAGAAAGTGTAACAAGTCCGCCTTTTTTCCAGTAGTCCGTAGCATGATCGACAATGAAGGAGCGCCATTTACTGAGATCGGAAGCGTTCGTCACATTGTATAAAAGATCGTATCCAATCATCGCAGGGTACTTGCCCGTTAAATTATAGAGGTGATCGGTCTCCAAATAGCCATAATTTTGCCCTCGTACGTATTGTCCTGAGATGATTTGATTATTCGTTTGGACAGTATCGAAATAATTCAATACGTCTTGCACAGCTTGCGTTGCATTAGGATTAACAGGGGTTGCAGCATGAGCAGTTGGTGCACCTATCGATGGTAAACCGGAAACGAGCAGAGCCACAATAAGTGTTGTGGCAAGTAATTTGGACAACCATGTGTTCAACATTCGTTAATTTCCTCCTAGAATGGATTGGTGTTAGTGAACTGTTCGACTCATTCGTTGCATTGCCAGTATAGAAAACGTTTACATTTATTTAGATATTATCTTCCCTCCTCTGGTACAGTATGGTTACAATTGTAAATGCTTTAAAAGGGGAAGAAGTCTAATTTTTTTGGAAACAAGTTATGGATCTTCGGATCTTCGTACACGCCTGCAACCTTCAAGCTGAGTATAAGTCAACGAATATGGGCTTGACATTCCCTTGGATCCCTTGTAAGATATTGAAAAATTCATATCGAAATATTAATGAATGGGACAGTAATTCCTAACAGACAGTCGCAGCGAGCCGGGTCAGTGTAAGCCGGTACGGATGTTAAGAATGAAACGGACCCAGGAAATGGTTTGCCGAAAATGGGAGTAGGTAAATCCGGTCTGTCGACCGTTACGAAACAGAGGGGTTAAACCAGAGGTTTAACACTTAGAGTGGTACCGCGGGAATGTTCAGCTCTCGTCTCTTTTATAGAGACGGGGGCTTTTTATATTTTCTAGAAAAGATAGGAGAGAATTACTATGTTAAATTATAAGCTCTATTTTGCAGGGGAAATTACATCGTTACTCACTGGTTTCGAGGCCCAAGACATTATGGCATGGATGGAATACCCAGCGAATCCGGATCAAGGGGATCTATCTTTACCATGTTTCCGACTAAGCAAAACCCTTAGTAAATCACCACAAGTCATTGCTGAGGAGTTAAAAGCAACCCTAGAAGATGAGTACATCGACGAGATGAATGCCGTATCCGGTTATCTAAACATTTTTCTCAAGAAGTCTACATTTGCAGAATCTCTTATTCGTCATATAAGTCAAGCTGGCGAACAGTATGGCTCACAGACTTTGGGACAAGGAAAGACGGTTGTGATCGACTATTCCTCGCCGAATATCGCGAAGCCCTTTCATGTTGGTCACTTGAGATCCACGGTGATCGGCAATGCGTTATATCAGATTCACGCCTTTCTAGGATACAACTGTGTGGGGATTAACCATTTAGGCGATTGGGGGACACAGTTCGGGAAGCTGATCGTTGCCTACCATTTGTGGGGCAGTAAGGAGGCTGTAAACGAGAGAGCTATCGATGAGCTTCTCGATCTGTATGTGAAATTTCATGAGGAGGCTGATCACGACCCAACGTTAGAAGATCAGGCTAGATCTTGGTTTACGAAAATGGAGCACGGTGATCAAGAAGCACTAGCTTTGTGGCAGTGGTTTGTGAAGATCAGCCTCAATGAATTTCAGAAGATTTATAAGCTGTTAGGTGTTCAATTCGACACATATCAGGGGGAAAGCTTCTACAATGACAAGATGGAGCCCGTCATTCAGGAGCTGAAGGAGAAGCAGCTTGTGGAAGAAGATGAGGGTGCTTTATTAGTTAGGTTAGATGCCTATGGCATGGCACCAGCATTAATGCTGAAGAAAGATGGCAGCTCCCTGTATCATACGCGTGACCTAACGGCGGCTATATATAGAGCGGATAAATACGAATTTGAGAAATTGATCTATGTGACGGATTATGCTCAAAATCTTCATTTTCAGCAGTTGTTTAAGGTTGTTGAATTAATGGGTTATACGTGGTCCTCCAAACTTGAGCATGTCGCATTTGGCCGTGTGAGCATTGAAGGGGGAAGCTTGTCGACACGCAAAGGCAACGTGATAAGACTGGAAAACTTGCTGGAGCAATCTATTCAGAAAATAAGAGATGTCATCGAATCAAGAAACCCAAGCTTGGCGAATAAAGCTACAGTTGCTGAGCAGGTAGGAATTGGAGCAGTGATATTTAACGATTTGAGTGCGAATCGAATCAAAGATATTGATTTTTCGTGGGAGGAAGCTCTTAACTTCGATGGTGAAACGGGGCCTTACGTACAGTACACCTATGCAAGAACTTGCAGTGTGTTGAAGAAAGCGCAATTGGCTGACGGACATTCGATGGATATGGCGGAAATAGACGGAGCTAATTTGCAAAATAATGAGGCCATGGCGGTTGTGAAAATGCTCTATTTGTTTACGGAAAGAGTAGAGCAGGCCATGGTAAAGCTGGAGCCTTCGATCATATCGCGTTATCTCATTGATCTCGCGCAAGCATTTAATCGCTTTTACCACGCCTGTTATATCCTAGTAGAGGATGCACAGGTACGTGAAGCACGACTAGCTCTGGTCCAATGCGTTCAAATTACGTTGCGTAATGGCTTGAAATTGATCGGTTTACAAGCTCCTCATGAAATTTAATGGAGTTAATCATTAATGCAGTTAAATAAAATTCGACAAAGTAAATTGGTAAAAATCCTCATTCATGAGAGATTTTCTTAGGGGGAATACTACTGGATAATACAGGTGTGACCCTTAAGGAGCTGGTTTGTCGTGTTAAAGCGAGCTGCTGCGATTGTTTCGACATTCTTATTGGCAAGCGGATGCTTAGGAAATACGGCTACGCCCAAAGATCCAAGCATGGAAGCGAAGCAAGTTGCCCCTTTTGTCCAGATATCTTCTCCACCGATACAGCCCTATCATTCGACTTCAAAGAAACAAGCAGAACCAGAAACCAAAGTCTCTCAGGTGACGCTTGCTGCAATCGGGGATATCCTCATCCATGATAAAATTTATATAGACGCTAAGCAGAAGGATGGAAATTATAATTTTAATCACATTTTCGCGGGGGTATCGAACATATTACAAGCACCTGATATCCTTGTTGCTAATCAAGAAACGATGATTGGTGGCAAGGAGCTGAGTCTATCCACTTACCCTGCATTTAACAGCCCTCACGAAATTGGTGATGCTCTGAAAGTAGCAGGAGTGGACGTTGTTACGGTTGCCAATAATCATGCGCTAGACCGAGGCGAGAAGGTCATTCAAAGCGCACTCACCTATTGGGATACCCTTGGGATTCCCTACACGGGTGCATTTAAATCCCAGAACGATCGGGACATTATTCGAACGGTCACGCGAAATGAGATCACGTTCTCCTTCTTAAGTTACACCTACGGAACGAATGGGATATCAACACCGAAGGGAAAGCCGTTCTTGGTCAATCGAATCGATGATTCGCAAATTCGTACGGATGTGGAACAAGCCAAACAATTGTCGGATGTCATTGTGGTTGCACTCCATTGGGGGAACGAATATCAACGATTTCCGGATGCCAGTCAAACTAGTCTTGCTCAAAAGCTAGCGAACATGGGGGTTCATATCATCATTGGGAATCATCCGCATGTTTTACAACCGCCTGCTTGGGTAGAAGGGAAGCACGGGCATCGAGCCTTTGTTGTTTATTCGCTGGGCAACTTTCTATCCGCTCAAATCAACTTGTATAAGCAAATAGGTGGCATGGCAACCATTGACGTGTTGAAAACCACCAAAGAGAATACCACTAAGATTGAGCTCATAAAGCCCAGCTTTCATCCAACCTACGCGTATAGTCAGCAAGGGCGCCATTTTCAAATTATTTCAATGGATAGGTTAACCAATGATCAACTCATTCATGCTAAAACTCACTATGAAATGATAATAAAACATATGCGAACGAATATACCCGAACTGGATATTAAGTCGTCAATGTGAGAAATCAAAAACACCGCTCCTTAAAAGGGCGGTGTTTTGTTTTGCAATCCATCACGATGAGGATTCATCCTGCGGTGTCGCTTTAGCGAGGTTCAACTTCAAAGCAGTTTTCTTGGCTACTAATTCTTTCGCTAAATCTTTTTGTAGTCGATCATTAGTCTTAACCTCTTCGTTCAATTTATTCACGCGTGACATTTTGCTGCTCAAATCACTGTGTGACTGGCTTAATTTCATATCTCGCTGAATCTGATTAATTTTGGCTAGGGCTTGTTCTTTCTTTTTCTTCGAATTGACCTGTTTGCTTTCAAGGTCAGCAATTTCTTTGGTTAACTGCGTAACAATTGTTTTCGTAAAGCTAATGGCCATTCCTACACCCCGTATCCATTTCATGTAGCTGAGACATCATTCTACTATAAAAGGGCGCGTTAAGCGAGAAATACCCTATCATTTATTATTCTGTTCGTTATTTCCACCCTTTTGCAGTTATGCTTTGCTTTTTGCGATTAAAAAGCCTCTTGAACAAGCTTACTTGTTTTTTACGTCTGAGAGTGAGGCGAACACCTTCGATAAGCAGCAAAGACCTTAATGAATCGCGGCGATTAAGTGAGTGTAATCTTTTAATAAACTGCTCGTCCATGTCGATCATCCTCCCAAATGGTTACACAATAGTTAGAACCTCACTAACAAACCTAACTCTATTATAAATTCAATAGGCGAAAATATTTGTCAAACCGTAGATGAGAATAAGACTGCTTTTGTCGAATAAGCATGTTATTTTATGAAATTGGCTGATGTCTAGAATTTTTTAACAAATAGGTTTACATTCGCGACCATTCCGCATATAGTTAAAACACGGTGTTTCCCTTGGTAAACTTTTTGTCCCACTGGAAACTTTATTTTTACTCAAAATGTTTCCCTAGGTAAAAAAAATTGTAAACAAGCAATTTATAATAGGAGGTCATAGCGATGTTTCAGAAACAAGATAAAAAGCTATCGAGACGTAATCTTTTGAAGTTAGGAACGACAGGAGCGTTTGCTGTGATAGGGAGTGCCTTATTGAATCCGTCCTCGTTATTCGGTAGGCCACCGATCGCACAAGCGCAAGATAAACATGATATTCACCATGCGATGAAAGAACAATTACATGAAGGTATGAAGCATGGCTATGTGCCGAGCAGCGAAGTAACAGAAGGTTTCAAAGCTGCACAGCATGCGCTGACTGCTTTTGATTATGGGAAAGTAAGTAAACTTCCTGACGGTAGAACGCTTAGGGAATATGAGATCGCAGCCTATGAGGCTAATGTGGAGATTGCCAAAGGAATCAAGTTTCCTGGCTGGACGTTCAATGGGACGATACCAGGTCCAACAATCCGTTGTACAGAAGGCGATGTCCTTCGGGTGAAATTTACAAATGGAACACTTCATCCGCATTCCATTCATTTTCATGGCATGCACCCTACGAATATGGATGGACTTGAATCTGTGCTTTCCGGGGATTCGTTTACGTATGAATTTGAAGCCAAACCAGCTGGTATGCACGTTTATCACTGCCATGTGGCTCCCTTAGCCAGACATATCCATAAAGGCCTCTATGGCAATTTCATCATTGACCCGAAGAAGCCAAGAGCTGCTGCGAAGGAATTCAACATGCTGATGAATGGCTACGATCTGGATCTCGACGGGGAAAATGAAATTTACACAGTGAATGGTTACGCTTTTGCCTATCAGCAGGAACCGATTAAAGTGAAGGTAGGGGAGCTTGTACGTATTTACTTAAGCAATCTGACTGAATTTGATTTAATTAATTCCTTTCATCTGCATGCGAACTTTTTCAACTATTACGCAACGGGGGCAGATCCTGAGGCTCGGCCAGCATATACCGATACCATAATGCAATGCCAGGGTGAACGTGGGATTCTGGAAATTGTGTTTCCACTACCTGGGCGATACATGTTCCATGCGCATCAAAGCGAATTTGCTGAACTCGGTTGGATGGGATTCTTCATTGCTGAATAAGAAAGGAGGCGACGTACGATATGAGTATCAATAATCAAACCAGTAAGCCGACATCTCCCTCTAAAATAAAAGCTATTCTTTGGGGCCTTCTGCCCTTGATCTTGTTATTAGCCATTATTACAACGATTGCCAAAGTAGGTACCGGGATTGAGAACGAACCGGCTGCTCCGATCGAAGTCTTGAATGTCGAGAAAATCACACTAAATGATGACGGTATTCAAGTGAAAGTACTGAACTCAGGGCCAGAAGAAGTAACTATCGCTCAAGTCGTTGTTGATGGCGCATTTTGGAATGCTTCTTTCTCACCTAGTGATACGTTAAAAAGATTCGAACAAGGCATGATCCATATCCCATACCCGTGGGTACAAGGCGATCCTCATGAAGTGAAACTCATCACGTCGAATGGATTGATTTTCGTAGGTGAAGTGGCAGTGGCTGCTGCTACGCCTGAAGCGAATGGGAAGCTAATCTGGCAATACGCGTTAATTGGCTTCTATGTGGGGGTAATTCCCGTAGGGCTTGGCCTATTATGGTATCCATTTCTTCGTAGATTCTCGGTAAGAGGCATGCACGCGATTCTTGCACTGACCGTTGGTCTGTTGTTCTTCCTAGTCATTGATACCTTTGGCGAAGGCTTTGAGATGGCTGCTGAAGCGCCAGGCGTCTTCCAAGGCTCAGGGCTAGTGTGGTTCGGTGCGTTGCTGAGCTGTTTATTCCTGATCGCTGTCGACCAGTCGAATGAGCGTAAATTAAGCAGTGAAACATATGCTGGCAAACGTGTAGCGAACAAAATCGCAACAGGCATCGGGCTTCATAATTTTGGAGAAGGTCTTGCGATCGGATCTGCTTTTGCAGTAGGGGAGGCAGCTTTAGGGACTTTCCTCATCATTGGTTTCACCCTTCACAACATTACAGAGGGCGTAGGTATTGCAGCTCCACTGCTGAAAGATCGCCCAACGTGGAAGACATTTGTCAAATTAGCATTAATCGCCGGCGGACCTGCTATAATAGGTACATGGGCGGGTGGCTTCATATTTAACGATACATTAGCTGCACTCTTCTTCGGTATCGGTGCGGGTGCGATTCTGCAGGTCATTTACGTTATTTCGAAAATGATTCTGAGAGAATCTGAGAAAAAAGGTCTATCTCCGGTATCTTGGTTAAACTTCAGTGGACTTACAGCAGGGATATTAATCATGTATGTAACAGCGTTAATGGTGAAATTTTAAGGTTTCACAATGATGGGGAAAGGTGGTGACTCACATGCTATCAGGAATTGGCATACCAGGTCTTATTGTAATCGTAGGCGTTGCGTTACTTTTATTCGGTCCAACGAAGCTTCCGCAACTAGGTCGTGCTTTCGGAACGACCATCAAGGAGTTTCGACAAGGAACGAAAGGTTTGTTGGAAGAAGAAGAGACGAAAGATAAGCAGAAGGATACACATTAATTTTGATGAGATAATAAAAGGGCTGTCCAGTGGTAGCGTGAGCTGCATTACTGGGCGGCTTATTTTTATTCGTAACCAATTAGCTGTAAAAGGTACATCTAATTTCCTTCATTTGAGCAGGAATATGAAAATAAATGGAAATTATGTCGTTAATAATCCTTATAATTGTATTTTCGAGAAATTTCCTCGGAATTAGATGTAGGTTATCCAGTTATTCTTTCATAAGCACCGAAATGGTGAAATTTAACTGTAGATTTTCCAGTTAACAGGTAGAGTAGGTGGGGATAGGGGGCCATATTACAATTTATACCTTGGATTTTACTGCTGGTTGCCGTAGTATATATGGTTTAGAAAGAGAAACGACTAACGGATGGAGCAAAATAATGAAGTCACTAGAACACTATTGGAATAAATCATATCAAAGGCTAGGCCTCAAACCTACTTTCGATAATTGGTTGGACAAATACTGGCAAGAATACTTATCGACAACAAGCCGTGCAGATCTTATCGTTGATCTTGGTTGTGGTGTCGGTAATAACGCCAAGTACCTTGTAGAACATGGACTGTCGCCAATCGCTTGTGATATCTCCGAAGTGGCAATTCGTACATTGAAGTCATTCCTGCCAGATATTCAAACGCTTTGTTTGGATATGGCAGAGGGGCTTCCTTTTCCAAAAGATTCTGTACAAGTCCTAATTGCTGATCTCAGTATTCATTATTTTGATGAAGCGACTACCCATGAAGTCATCCGAGATCTCCATAACGTGCTCAAAACAGAGGGGATTTTACTTTGTAGGTTGAATTCAACCAATGAAATGAGTAATAAGGGAAATGTCATGCCAACGACAGATCGCTATTTAATGGAATCGGAAGGGATTTATCGAAGATTTTTTGATCGAGAAGAGATAGAGCGATTTTTTGATAAAGAAAAATGGACTTATCTGCATATGGAGGAATATGAAATGGATCGATATACCAATAAGAAGATACTGTGGGAAATTGCTTTACAACCACGCAGGTAAGTGAAAAGTCATGATAAAGCAATAAGTGGTCAATTTCCGCATGCAGAATCGTAAAGGATTTGGTGCTGGATGAGCGAACCTCTAATATATACATGTGTATCATCAAGTTGGACCATAATATCGAAGCAGAAAAGGGGATTCCAATGAAACAGATTGGCATTGCACTTATTGGTTGCGGAGCGATTTCCGGCTTACATTTGAAAGCTATTTCACAAATACCGACAGCGAAACTAGTGGCCGTAGTTGATACGAACGCCGAATTAGCAGCTCAAACTGCTGAAACGTATGACTGTGCGTATTACACCGATTATCTCGACATGTTGAAAAATCCTGATATTGACGTCGTTCACATATGTACGGCACATTACCAGCATGCGCCAATGGCGGTTGATGCACTACATGCGGGTAAGCATGTTCTTACTGAGAAGCCGATGGCTGAAACGAAAGAAGCGGCACTAACGATGTTACGTGCAGCAGAAGCGAATCCGCATGTACAGCTTGGTGTTATTTTCCAAAACCGATATAATCCGGCCTCCCAAATCATGAAGAAAACCGCCCAATCCGGTGAATTAGGGAAGTTGCTTTGTCTTAAAGGAATTGTCACTTGGTCCAGAGATGCGTCCTATTATCAAACAGAGTGGAAAGGGAAATGGGCAACAGAAGGCGGTGGCGTCCTAATTAACCAGTCTATTCATACGTTGGATTTACTGCAATGGATAGGCGGCGAAGTATCTAGTATTAAAGGAACCATGTCGACGGATTCCCTTGAGGGAATTATTGAAGTAGAAGATACCGTTCATGCACACCTCACGTATCGAAGTGGAGCAACGGCTATCTTCTATGCAACGAACGCGTATGGGGTAAATTCCCCTGTTGAGATTGAGCTTGTCTTTGAAAAAGGGAAACTCGTACTCACGGGTGATACGTTGTATCGGGTGATTGATGGTGTGCAAACGATGCTGACTTCACCAGAAACGACGAATCTAGGGGCCAAATCGTACTGGGGAATTAGTCATGGTACTCAAATTGCTGATTTCTATGACCATTTATTATCGGATCGCAGTTACGGTTTGAATGGACCCGAAGGCTTTAAGGCATTCAATCTCGTCATGGATGTGTATGAATCGGCTAGATCTKGGAAACGAATTAGTTATCTATAACAACCTGGTAGAACTGGTTCTAGGTTTCAGCTCGAAACTCTGTTCCATCGTCACGGAAATAAAAGGCAATCTCATCGGTGATCGTACTCATGCGAATGGATATTCTTGTGAACTCTTCAATGATTCCGCGATCGACTTCACAGAAAACACCATTCTCATCTGTTTGCCACACGGATACCGTTGTTTGAGATAGCGCTGCTGTGAATAGATCTCCATCGGATGTCAAGGTCATCATCATGAATATCGCCMTCCCCTTCGGTCGCCGCCTCAAGACGGTTGGATCGTCTGTACCATTGTTATTCGTTCAGTTATAACTTGAGTATATTCGCAGTTATGTACGACATGCGAATTTGGCGAGATATGTTCTTATTGTACTATGTAATTCTTGTCGTTACCCTTTGGTAACGGCTTTTTACTGTTCCAAGCAAGAATTGGCCAAAACATCTATCACGGTTTATCTACCAATTCAAATGGTCATAATGGGGAAGGGATGAGAATAAGGAGGGATTAACATCATGCCAGATGATGCAACGATTCCTATTGACCCGAATGTTGAAATAAACCTTGAACGAATCATGATGGATTTAGGCGGAAGCGACGATGTCGTCATTCGAGAGATACAGGATGATGGCACTTTGATCGTAGCAGCCGCAGTAGTATATATCGATGGACTTTCCGATACGTTGGCCATAAATACGTATATTTTCGATGTGTTAAAAATGATGGTAAGGAATGTCACACAGGACGCACATGGAGAAAGTCTGGATACAGAAACACTTGCCAAAGAACTGCTGACAGGATTAGGCTCCATTCAAACCGTAGCGGATATGGCAGCTCTGTATGAGAATTTACTTTCAGGCGAGGCTATTATTTTATTTAATCAGCAGCACTACGCCTATCGCGCAGACATTCGTAAATGGAAGGGACGTGATGTTACTGAATCCACCAACCAGACGTCCGTACGTGGTCCGAGGGAGAGTTTTACAGAAACACTTCGCACCAATACTGCGTTAATTAGACGTAAAATTAAAGACCACAGACTGTGGCTGGAGACGATATCCATTGGTCGGATGACGAAAACAGACGTAACGATTATGTACATTAACGGGATTGCTAAGCCTTCCGTAATCGAACTCGTTCGGTCAAGATTAAGAGCAATTGATATCGACAGCATTTTGGATAGCGGATATATCGAGGAATTGATTGATGATAATAAATTTTCACTCTTTCCAACTATTTATAATTCTGAGCTCCCGGACTCCACGGCATCCCAGTTATTAGAGGGAAAGGTGGCGATTCTCGTAGATGGTACACCTAATATCTTGCTGGTACCTACACAGCTCGTTACTTTTTTTCAATCAGCAGAGGACTATTATCAACGAGCCTATTATGCAACTCTGCTTCGGATACTTCGATTTAGCGCAGTGTTTATTTCCTTGCTATTGCCTTCCATTTATATCGCAATAACGACTTTTCATCGTGATATGCTGCCAGCTTCCCTGTTAATCGGACTGGCAGCGCAACGTGAAGGGGTGCCGTTGCCCGCATTTGTG
Source organism: Paenibacillus sp. 2RAB27 (assembly GCF_052115445.1). Classification (NCBI taxonomy): domain Bacteria; kingdom Bacillati; phylum Bacillota; class Bacilli; order Caryophanales; family Paenibacillaceae; genus Paenibacillus; species Paenibacillus sp. 2RAB27. The sequence continues at coordinate 15,568 of NZ_JBFRGR010000041.1, read as the reverse complement.
GAGGCGTTAGTCATGGAGTTGACCTTCGAGATATTGCGAGAAGCGGGTCTTCGCATGCCAAGAGCAATTGGACAAGCCGTATCTGTCGTAGGCACACTTGTCATCGGACAAGCTGCAGTAGAAGCGGGAATTGTCTCGGCAGCCATGGTTATTGTCGTTTCAGTAACGGCCATTTCAACCTTTACGTTGCCAGCGTATAGCATGTCGATTCCAGTGCGTCTGCTTCGGTTTGTATTTATKGGGGCTGCGGCAAGTTTTGGGTTATTCGGGATTGCCATGGGGATGTTTGTGTTATTACTTCATTTGTGTGCTCTTCGTTCTTTCGGAGAGCCTTATATGTCTCCATTTTCACCATACCGCAAAGCAGATTTAGAGGATTCGCTGGTTCGTTTACCGAGATGGCTTGTGTTTAAGCGTCCTGAGACATCACTAGATGAAGGCAGCGAAAGAATACGAAAGCGTTAGTTGGGAGGCGCTTTAGGGTGAAATATAAATTAACTGTCTTGATTCTTTGCTTACTCATGCTAACTGGGTGTTGGAGCAGACGTGAATTAAATGAGCTGCTTATTGTACTTGGCGTCGGTGTGGATTGGAAGGATGGCGAGTATTTGGTGTCCTTTCAAGTTGTTAATCCAAGTGAAATATCTGCCCAACGAAGAGGTGGGGATCGTCCGCCTAGCACGCTCTATCAAGGTAGAGGGAAGACACTATTTGAGGCAGCGAGGTCGTTAACAGCGGAGGCACCAAGGAAAGTCTACATGGGACATTTGCAAATGTATATCATTGGTGAGGAATTAGCGAAGCGAGGGATTAAAGATTTCCTCGATAATTCAGTCCGTGATAATGAATTGCGGATGGATTTTAATATCGTTGTAGCAAGAGGAGATATGGCTGAGAATATTTTGAAACTATTTACACCCGTCGAGAAATTACCTAGTTATAGTATGCAGCAATCCTTACAAACTTCACAGAAGTCATGGGCACCGACTGTTGCTATGACCTTGGATGAAGCGTTGAATAAGTTGTCCAGCAAGGGTTTCGAACTCGCGTTAACTGGTATCAAATTAATTGGTGACACGGCCGTTGGTGACAGGAAAACAAACGTAGAATATTTTCAGCCGCCTAGCCGATTCCGCTACACGGGGATTGCAGTGTTTAAAGATGACAAATTAATTGGTTGGTTAAATGAGCAGGAAAGTAAAGGATATACAGACATTACAAACAAATTGGATAGCACATCTATTGAAATTCCTTGTGCTGAACAGAAATATACGGGAATTGAAATTACATCATCTGATTCTAAGTTAAAAGCAGGCGTACAGGACGGGAAACCTGTGATAGATGTGTCCATTCGTGCGGAAGCGAACATCGTGAGTAGACAATGCAGAGATATCGATTTGACGGATCCGCAAACGATCAAACGCCTAGAGCAAGAAACGAAACAAATCATACAGTCGAATGTGGAAGCGACCGTTGCTAGGGCAAAGAAGATGAAATCGGATATTATTGGTTTTGGTAGTCAGCTAGGAAAGGATCAGCCTGCGTATTGGAAAGAAGTTAAAGATACGTGGAATGATGAGATGTTCCCTCAAACAAATGTCAATTATAAGATCGGATTGTTTATTCGAAAGACGGGTACAATTGGGAATTCAACCATGAAATAGCTATGGAGAAAGGCTTGGTCTTGGATGGCGTCTGTACTCACCGTTCTTGCTTTAGCCGCGGGTACGTTCTGGCTAGATGCGCCTAAATTATTACGTCAAAATCATAAACGAGAATTAGTTATTTTCATCATATTCCTGCTAATAGCTAGCGTGTTGTATATATTACTCACATTAGAGATTGTGATACCAAACCCATTTAAAATAGTTGTTTGGATGTTCAGTTGGATCGGTTAATTAGGCTGGATGCAGGGACAAGGAGGTTCGAGTGAGAACATTTGACAATGCTACCATATCCGTACGCCAGTTTACGATTTTAATCATTCTTGGCGTAATCGGAGATTCGATTCTCATTCTGCCGACCATTCTCGCAGCTGCTTCCAAACAAGATGCATGGTTGTCTATGTTGTGTGCCATACTCCTTGGTTTCGTAGCAGCGGGTATTTTCGCGGGTATCGCTAACAAACTTCGGAGGCGGAGACTCTTTAATCTCCTAAGGTTAAATCTTGGGGTTTGGATTGGTAGTTTAATCATCGTACTATTTTTGTTCGAGTTCTATATGTGTTCGCTAACTTTGTTAAGTGAGATGAGTCAGTTTATGACAACGCAATTAATGCCAGAAACACCTATTAATGCGATCATCGCTGTATTCATTTTGGTCATTATTATCGCCTATAGGTATGGTGTTGAAGCGTTTGCACGAATGGGAGAGCTGCTATTTCCAGTATTTATGCTCTTCTTCCTAGTTCTCTTTGTTTTATTACTGCCGCAAGTGGAATTCTCAAACTTGAAACCTATTGCGGCAGAAGGAATGGGAGTAATTTTTCAGGGAGCAATCATGGCTTTTGTTACTGCTTTTTCAGAAATGATTGTACTACTTATGCTTGTATCCAATGTTGTAGGTTCTACATCACTAACTAAACCAATCTTAATCGGTTATGCAATTGGTGGTGCCATTTTATTTATCATTGTGATTTTGTGTGTACTTGTGTTAGGTCCAAATTTAATGGAATCGAAATATTATCCGACCTTCGTACTCGCACAGAAAATTACGATTGGTCATTTCTTGGAGCGGTTAGAGGCTGTTATGGCTTTTCTATGGTTCATATCGGTGTTTTATAAAACGCTACTCCTCTTTTTCTCATTAACCTCAGGCTTTGCTGAACTGTTTCAATTAAAGGAGAGTCATATGCTGACCATACCAATTGGCATGCTGCTACTCGTGGGAACAGTTGTGGGTACGCCTAATATTACGGAATATAATGCAATTCTTGAGTCCTACTATGTTTATTTCGACATTACTTTCTGTATCGTGATTCCCGTATTGATGCTCATTTTGTTTTATATCTTTGATCTCCGAGATAAACGTAAAAAGGGATCAAGGAACGACACTGAGTTGCTGACGGAATCGTGATGTTTCTATCATCTCTCAATTGGGCAAAGCATGATCCGCTTTCATACCATGCCTTTCAGGACAAGGAACATAAACTATCTAGTACTATTAATATCATTGATTGGGAAGCAACGATCAACAATGCGTTGAGAATAAAAAAAGATGCCTCACGAACCATATAGGCTGCGAGACATCTGTATTTATTAATAAGCTAAAGCGAATAATCCATGAATGTGTGAAAGATAACGAACGTTACTTGCTTCCTTCATAAGTGTAGCAGGTAAGCCCTTTAACTGTGTGTTCTTACCGCCGATTGTGCCAATGCCATCTTTACGACCAAGGCTACCTAGAGTTCCAGAGAACACAGGTACGAATTTATCCATGACGCCGCCTTTAAGTTGAACGGACAAATTGTAACCAACCGTCTCACCCATTTGCCATGCAAGTTGAGCAGTTGGAGGATATGGTCTTTCGCTTCCTTCAGGGAATACAACTGCGCAGTCACCAGCCAAGAAGATATCCTCGTGTGATGTGGATTGTAGTGTCGATGTCACCGTAGCCCGGCCGCGATCTTCTGCGATCCCACAGCTGCCGACAACTTGGTTGCCTTTGACGCCGCCAGTCCAAATAATCGTGCTCGCCTCGATCGTTTGCCCGCTTTTCAACGAAACCGAATTACTCGTAGCTTCAGTGATCGCAACACCCGTCAAGAAGGTAACGCCACGCTTCTCAAGACTTGTGACAGCACGCTCAATGAGTACTGTTGGGAACACAGGAAGAATGGCTGGGCCTGCTTCCACACAGTAGATGGAGATATCATTGAAATCAATGCCTTTAGCACGGCAAACTTCAGGAAGCTTATCTGCAAATTCACCGACAAGCTCAACTCCCGTTAAACCACCGCCACCGACCACAATCGTCGCATCCGCCTTATTCCCAGAAGCTTTATAAGCGTCCAAGCGAGCTTCAACATGAGCACGAATCCGGTTAGCATCAGAAGCTGATTTCAGAATTAAACTGTTCGCTTCCAATCCCGGAATGCCGAAGTAGTTCGTTTCACTACCAAGTGCTACAACTAGTGAATCGTATTTATGTACGGCACCGCTGCTTGTAAGGACTTGTTTCTCATTCGGTTTAATTTCTTGGATCGTGTCAACCACGATATTGACATTTTTGTCGCCTAGCAGTTTCTGAAGGGGAAGTGCAACGGCCTGTTCTTTAATTGTGCCGCCTGCTAATCGATGTAACTCGGTAATGATTTGGTGCGTTGAGAATTTATTAATGATCGTAATGTTAGCTTCTGAAGCAGATAAATGTTTACGTGCAGTTAACGCAGTCAAGAGACCACCGTACCCGCCGCCAAGAATTAATATTTGTTTAGCCATCGTTACCATCCCTTGTCCGGATTAATTTTTTCGTTCAGCGAGTACGTTCAAGAATGCTTGAGCAAATCGAAGTGTTTTCTGCACTTCAGGGTCTTTCAGCATTTTCAACATACCGAATAGACCGATGGTTGTACTAACATCAGCTTGCGACCGCTCACCAGCTTCAATAGCTGCCGATGCGATGTTTTTTGCTTTCTCTTGCACAGGTTTTACGAATTCCCCAATACCTTGGGCAAAATCATTTATAAGTACTTTGTCAGTCGCTACATTTTGTGCGAAATCGTAAGCTTTGGTAAGCATGTTAACCATTTCAGCTAGTTTAGGGAGATTATCTACCAGAAGTGTTAACGATTCTTGCACCTCGGGTTTCAGTAATTGGTCAAGTACGTCTAATGATTTGGGTTCAGCAACAATTGAAACGGGTACTTCTTGAATAGTTGATGTCTGAGACATATGACAAATCCTCCTTTGCGTAGAAAAAAACGTATTACATTATTCTACACCTTTTGACAATAAATTTATAAAGGCAGATATTTCAAATTKGTGAACAAATCCTATTTTTGTACACAAGTAGGACCGTTTGCACCTTGAATAAGGAAGGGATGCTATACACGTTGAGCGTAGGGCATCCGTTTCTGTTCATTACATGATTGAATTCTGATGTATCTTCACGGTTTGCCTACGAGAATTTAGTTAAAAGTTAGCTTGCACAGGATTTATCTCATTTGCATCGAATACAATAATTGTAAAATATGTTGTAAATGAGGAAGGGCGTACACGATGATATTTGGGATATTTATCTTAGTCGCAATAATAGGCATCATAGCTTCACTTGTAATACCAGGTTCAGGTTCAAGTGGTGGGAACCGCAGGTCTCAGTCGAATTTCAACAACCACACGACGACCATCAATCCCATGCTTATGGATAATCAAAGTCAGCATCAGCTGAATAACAATCAACCTGAACTTAATTATGATTCGAACGGTACATCAACAGACAATCGTGCAAATTGTGATAATAATAGCTCAGGAAGTACTGACAGCGGAAGTAGCTGGAGTTCAGACAGTGGCAGTAGTGGCGGATTCGATAGCGGTGGTGGTGGCAGCAGTGATAGTGGGACAAATAGCAGTGATTAGAGAATCCTTCGGGGTTCTTTTTTGTTATTGTGAAATTCGAGCCTTCGGCTGCAATAAAGCCCCAAAAGGGCCTTATTTCTCGCCAAGTTGCCCGATCACTCCAAGAATCGTAAGTAATCTTCGCTCTCACTGACTTCCGATAGCCGGAACGCAATTGGCGATAGTCCTACCATTTTATGAAATACCTTCCCGAAGTAGCTCAAGCTTGTATAACCGCATAAGGCTGCAATGTGTGTAATGGACAGTCCATGATCGCGTAGCAGCTCGGCGGCCTTCTCGATTCGTCGGTTACGGACATAATCCATAGGGGTTATGCGGAAGTAGTGGGGGAACATTTTGCATAAATAATATTTATCCAGCTGTGCGACTTCTGCTAACCGATCCAAGGAAAGGTCATCAGCAATATGGTCCTGGATGTAAGCGGCGACGCGCTTGTAGGCGGAGGGAATTTCTAAATTTGTTGGCGCGTTTCCATCCAATAAACAACGTTGCAGGGAAAGCATCCACTCATAAATGCGAAGCGAAAGATCAAATCGGTCTTTCAATTGGTTCTCCGCTGTATCTGAATACAGTCGCCATAGAAGCTGAATTGGAGCCGCATCAGGATGGATTTCAAAAACAGGCCCATACGTTTGAAGCAAATCTTGTCGCAACCAATCCTCTTTGAACCCCTCAAAACGAATCCACATAAACTCCCATTGATCGCACAACGAGGCATCGAATGCATATTCATGATCGCTAGGAATAGCTACCATAAATGCATGGCCTTTCGGGACGGTGTAATGCTTTTTCCCAATGCGAAGTTTACCTGCGCCTTTAATTGTCCATTGAAAAATGACCCCTTGCCCGCCACGCTTTAGTCCGTTCCATTGGTAGTTCTCGTCAGTCACAGAGCTGTGCCCGATCGAGTTGAGCTTAAATAGGTGGCGATTTGCATCTTCCGTGTATCGAAAGCCATAAGATTTATGCACAATATTTTACCACCAATCATCAAGATGTTACTATATTTTCTATCCTTACTAAGATATATAATGTCCGTATTGGTTAATATTTTACCACATTGGAGGCTACGGAAGATATGGTGGATATGGTGCTTAAGGAATGGTTGGATTGTTATGTTCGTGTTGAAGGGACTTATTTGCGGATTGGGAATGCCAAGATGGAAAGGAGTTTGTCGTTTGCCAGCGGCCGTCCAGTTAATGTCTCTATTTTAGATAAAAATACAAAGCAGGAATGGCTCGCAGCAGAATCCGATACCCCGTTGTTTCAAATACCAGGATTATCTGATGAGCAGCAGCCGGATGCCATATTCATTTCGAATTTCGTTGAGAATGACTATGGCGTATCTCAGCCTTATCTACAAACGAATGTAGATATGCACTTTGAAGCGATAGCTTCTATCCGACGATTAACTTTGAAGATCTATCCTGATGCACCATTCATTAGACACGAAATAACCGTGATACCAGATCGTCATGTCAAAAGCAATCTTACCCCGCCAGATAAGGAACGATATCTCGCCTGGACAAAAGAAGATTTCGATGTAAAAAGCACTCTTTCCACGACAGCACTTCAATTAGACACGAATAATAAGCAACATCACGTCGTGCTGGCTGATTATTGTGATCATATGGTACTTCGAGATCTACATTGCCGATGGACATCTATTCAATTTTTAGATCAGACTGATACGAACAATAATCTCGTAAGTCGTGACACGGGTTTGTTATATATCAATGAGAAACGAAGCGTACATGGTAATCTATTGTTTCTTACGAAAACACTTCATGAGAGTGGTTTATTAATTATCAAAGAAGGTCCAACACCATTGGGGGAATTCGGTAAGACTCGCATGGAATTTCAATTTCGCGGGAAGCGTTTGAGTCTGGAAGGGACGGGGATCAGTGAAGAAGATCTCCAACAAACACAGGAGACGACCTCATACGGTGTAACCATTGGTGTTTATGATGGGTCTATACTCGGCGGATTTGACTTACTGCATAGGTATCATCGCAATCTTCGTGCACACAATTCGGATAGAGATAGTTTCATGATGAGCAATACGTGGGGGGATCGTTCGAAAGATGGCGCAATAAGTGAGTCGTTCTTGATCAAAGAATTACAGGCAGCTGCTGCTCTTGGTTTAAGTATCTTGCAAATTGACGACGGGTGGCAGAAGGGGGTAACGAGCAATTCTGTGCATGCAGCAACGAAGGCGAATGGAGGGTTGTGGAGCGATTATTATAGTGGCGATGGCGATTTCTGGGAGGTTCATCCGGACAGGTTTCCGAGTGGGCTTGAACCTATCGTTTTGCTTGCCAAGGAACTTCGGGTTGATTTAGGCTTATGGTACTCACCAGACTCTGTACATGACTTTATGAACTGGGAAAAGGACATTGCTAACTTATTGCATCTACATCGCACTTACAATATTCGTGCATTTAAACTAGATGGCATAGAGCTACGCTCTAAGCTGGGAGAGATTCGGTTATTGAATTTGATGCGATACGTTCAGAAAGCGACCAACGGGCAAGTTGATTTCAATATCGATACGACCGCTCAGAAGAGACTAGGATTTTTTGGGCAAACCCAATATGGCAGTATCTTCCTTGAAAATCGTTACTCCGATTGGAAAAATTATTATCCTCACTGGACGCTGCGCAATCTTTGGATGTTAGCTCCTTATCTACCATCTTCGAGACTGCAAATGGAATTCTTGAATGTGAATCGCAACACAGATAACTATGCGGAAGATCCTTTAGCTCCTGAAACATGCGGGCAAGTCTATGCGTTCGCAGCAACAGCGTTCTCGAACCCATTAGCCTGGATGGAACTAACGAGATTAGAGGAGCAGCAAATGGATTGTTTGTCTAGAACTATTCAGGCGTTGAAACCATATCATGCTGAGATCTTAGCTGGACAAGTTTTGCCAATTGGTGAAGAACCCTCCGGGGCTAGCTGGACAGGCTTGCAAAGTATTTGCAGCCCAACGCATGGTTATGTCCTTATCTTCCGCGAGCTGCATGAATCTGACTCCGCAGCTATGAAACTTTGGGGAGTGAGTGGTGCCGTAAACGTAACCGAGCTGATGCGAATGGATGTAAAAGATGAAGTGCTAATTCCTCAATCGCAGCTTCAAATGGTCTGGCAATCGACTCCGCAAGGAGAATATGTGGTCACACGACCAGCACCATTCACTTTCATTATGTATCGATACGACAAGTCATCGATTTCTTGAGAGTTAGATTCGCGACGGCCCCATTTTACGGTAGAATCATCCCAATTGTTGCAACTTGCTCAGGAAAAGATTACGATCGAAGTGCAAGTCAAGATTTGATTCAGTAAATTCGCAGCGTAAAGCTGCATTGGCAAGGTGAGCTCATGAGTCTATTTGTTAAGCAGGAACAAGTCGTTTCCAATTCTATACATGTGATGGATACGCAATGCCCCTTTTGCAGTGTACAGTGCAAAATGCAAGTCATCGAAGATCGCAGCGCCGCCAATGGACAGTCCCTTTATTCTGTTGTGCCGATGTCAAATCAAGCATCAGAAGGGCGACTTTGCATCAAAGGCATATATGCATATCAGCATGTACTTACAGGAGAACGCCTACTTCATCCGATGGTGAAGCGCAATGGTAGGTTTGAGCGAATTACTTGGGATGACGCCTATGAGCTAATCGCAAGTAAATTTAACAACCTCCGTGATGCGTATGGCAACCATACCGTAGGGTTATATGGCGGAGGATCACTCACAAATGAATCTGCTTATGTATTAGGGAAATTCGCGCGTGTTGCCCTGCAAACGAAGTACATTGATTATAACGGTAGATTTTGCATGTCGGCCGCGGCATCAGCCGGGGTTAAAGTATTCGGGATTGACCGAGGGTTAACGAACCAACTTTCGGACATTGAAATTGCCGAGTGTATGATACTGGCGGGAACGAATATTGCGGAGTGTCAACCGACGTTGATGCCTTATTTTAAAAGAGCGAAAGAGAAGGGTGCCATCATCATAGCCATTGATCCGCGTGAAACGGGTACAACGCGTATCGCCGATATTCATTTGCGCGTGAAGCCTGGGATGGATGCGACTTTGGCCAATGGGATGCTCAAAGTTCTGCTTGAGGAAGGTTGTTTAGACGAAGAATTCGTAGCTAATCGAACTACTGGGTTAACGGAACTTAGAGCGCATCTCGATTCGCTTGATATGGAGGAGATCGCCCACTTAACCGGAGTGCCATCTTAGTTGATTCGTAAAGCCGCATTGAGTTATGGCAAAGCGCAGACGGGCATGGTGTTTACAGCAAGAGGCGTGGAGCAGCAAACGGATGGCCACATGGCGGTTCGAAACTTTCTGAATCTCGTGCTTCTTACTGGTAAAATTGGCAAACCTGGCTGCGGCTATGGCGCCGTCACAGGACAAGGAAACGGGCAGGGCGGAAGGGAGCATGGTCAAAAAGCAGATCAGCTTCCAGGCTACCGCCTGATTGAAAATCCAGAGGATCGCGCTTATGTCGCGAATGTGTGGGGCATCGATCCGAGCGAGTTGCCTGGCAAGGGAGTTTCAGCCTATGAAATGATGGAGAAAGTCCATGAGCAGGAGATCCGGGCTTTATTCGTGATGGGCTCGAATCCACTCGTCTCGAACCCCAATGCAAACTTCGTAGAAGAAGGCTTGAAGAAGCTCGATTTCCTTGTCGTTGCGGACTTCCTCATCTCCGAAACGGCACAGTTAGCTGATCTGATTTTACCGGTAACAGCCTTTTTAGAGAATGCAGGAACGTTAACGAACCTTGAGGGACGCGTGCTTCTAAGAGAAGCTGATCTTGCAGCACCTGGTGAAGCTAAGCATGATTGGCAGGTTCTCTGTGAGCTTGCTGAGCAGCTTGGAAGAGGTCAATTCTTTCAATTCACACAGGTGGAAGATGTCTTTAATGAGCTTCGACTAGCAAGTCGTGGAGGAACAGCAGATTATTATGGCATTACGTATGAGCGATTGCGGAAGGAAGAAGGCGTCTATTGGCCTTGTCCAGAAGAAGGGCACCCTGGTGCCAAACGCTTATTCGAATCTTCTTTTCCGCTTCCAGCGGGAAGAGCGCTTCTCACTACCGTGGAGAATCATTTGCCTAAGGAACAAACCAGTGAGGATTTCCCGCTGTATTTGACCACTGGCCGAGTTCTCGTACATTATCTAACAGGTGTGCAAACACGTAAAAGTCCATCATTAGCCGCGAGAGATATGGAATCCTTCATGGAGATCCATCCAAGTACAGCGAAAAAGCACCATATCGAGGATGCGACACTTGTGAAATTAACGTCCAAACGCGGTGAAATTCACGTACGTAGTCGATTTAGTGACGCTATTCGCGAAGACACCGTGTTCGTGCCTATGCATTGGGGTGATACCCAGAACGTTAATAAATTGACGAATGATGCACTCGATCCAACATGCAAAATGCCTGGGTTTAAAGTGTGTGCGGTACAGGTAAGCCCGTTAGTATCTGAATATGTATAAAATGAATAAACCGAACTCATCGATCTCTTGCAACGGTGAGTTCGGTTTTTTTATGATTGAGTAAGATGATAAGCATATTCCATTGGTCTACGATACAGATCCTTATGTTTAAAACCCTTAAGATCCTCGTATATATTTTTTTGAGGCTTTCCATTTAGTTCAATAATCCATAATTTACTTTGTTTGTCCAAAACAAAGTCCACACTCAGTTCTCCCAATGATCCCATAAGAGTTTCTGCTTCTTGAGCGGCCATTACACTTAATTCGTACAGAGACTGTAGGATTTCAGTTGCTTTTTCAGGCGAAAGTATTCGCTTGAGAATTTCTGCTGCATCATATACGCGTTCACACATACTTGTGTTAAAGTAACGCTCGTATGCCACTCTACAAGTGATGTTGTATATCATCCACTGACCAACATTCCCCTTTTGAACAAGGACACGGATGTCAAAATATTGACGATCAAGTTGAGTCATTTGAATCCCTTGTTGGACCAAGTAGTTCTTTCCTCCGAGGAGAACATCTAACTTTTCCTGAATGCTTTCATTTTTCCTGCAAATAACTCTTGGAGCTAGACTGTGTAAGGAAATATGAATATCGTCATTATTTGTACGTTCGATTCGATAGACTGATGTCCCTTTAGATCCATAAATTGGTTTTATAAAGAGAAGATTATTATTGTCTAATAGTTCTGATATGTTCACTTCATTATATTGAAATGTGTCGGGTATATATTCCGAAAGATTTGATTGGTGTAGTTGGTTATGAAGATCCCATTTATTGAAATGATTGATTGAATTGAAACACTTATTCTTACCTATTATTTTCTCTAGGCTTTGAATGGTCATTGAGTCTTTGTTATAACAACGGTTATAGACGACACGAGGGAAAGGGAACATACGTTGTATCCATTTGCCATTTTTCAGGCTAAGTCCAATAATACGTTGCTTTTTCCACCGTATATCTGCTGGAGTGAAAGCATAAAGTCTCAGGTTTTGATTTTGATAACGCTGACAAAGACCCAAAATACTTTTTCTACTAATCCTTTTAGTTACCATAATACCTATTAATAGGCGCTTGTCCATTCCTATCACTCCCTGCCATCATCCATCTTTAATAATGAATGCTAGCGCGGTCATTTTGGTATGGGACAATCACATAAAAGAGCTGATTTTTGTTGAATAATTAGCTTTATTTTCCACTTTTACTAATTTGGTAGGCATTTACTGTGTCTATCTATTTAGGCTTTTAATATGATGAAATACGCTTGAAAATAGGGAGATGAGATTAGTATGGGGAAATGTAATTGCCCGCCAGGTCCTCCAGGGCCAGAAGGCCCACGAGGGCCCCAAGGAGCTACAGGGGCGCCAGGGGCAGCAGGTCCTACGGGAGCACCAGGACCAGTAGGAGCACCAGGACCAGCAGGAGCGACGGGAGCAAAGGGAGCTACGGGGCCAGAAGGGCCACGAGGTCACAAAGGGAACGAAGGGCCTGAAGGTCCACGAGGACCCAAAGGGCCAGAGGGACCAGAAGGACCCAAAGGATCAACGGGAACAGCGGGAGCTACAGGAGCTACAGGAGCTACAGGTACAGGAGCTACGGGAGCTACCGGCCCAGCAGGTGCAACAGGAGTTACAGGGCCAGCGGGTGGTCCGCCGGGACCAACTGGCGCAACAGGCCCAGCGGGAGCAGCAGGTGCAACCGGATCAACCGGAACAGCGGGAACCGCGGGTGCTACAGGAGCAACAGGAGCTACAGGTGTAGGAGCAACCGGAGCAACAGGCCCAGCGGGTGGTCCACCGGGACCAACTGGCGCAACAGGCCCAGCTGGAACAGCGGGAGCAGCAGGACCAACCGGAGCCACAGGCCCCGCAGGTGCGGCTGGTGCTGGAGGATTAATTCCATTTTCAACTGGTGTTATTCTCAGTGGTGCTACAGTCGTATCTGCTGCGCCAATTTTAATGGGTTTTGGTAATCATACGGTTGAAGTTATTAATGGTGCTGGAGAATCAACGATGCCGCCAGAAGCAGGTGGTTTTGCATTCCCAATTCCCTTTAATGGAATTATTCGAAATTTACAAATAAGCGCAGATTTATTGGTTGCTTCAGTGGCCTCTATAAATGTGACACCACTTGTATATGATTTCACAGTTTTCAGAGCTCCTTCATTTCCTAATAATGGGGTTAGTCATCTTGCTTCACAATACTTGACAACTCCACTGACTAGCTCACTTACTTTTGGAGGTCCTGGTAATACGGTAATTGCCGGTACTTTCTATGCAGCAACGAATATTAATCTCGGAACATTAGGTGTCGTAGCAGGTGATCGGATTGGTATTCGTATAAGGACGAATGTAGCGTCTAATCCTTCAGCAGCTGATATTACTCAACTCTCTTTTAGTGCAAGTCTTTCTTATACGCCTAGTTAAAAAACGTAGCCGCAAATATTGTTGAAGTCTTGGGGTAAGCGATGCTTATCCCTTATTTCATTGACTGAAATGAGGCGCTTTCAAGCATAACATATGAATGGGAGAGAGTAGAATGAGGGTGGGCTATGGACTCACCGAACCAAGGTTTCTTTACCGAATATGAGCAATATCCCTGTTCCTATTAAAATAACTAATGCAAACATGCCAAATATCCATGCGTAGCCAATATCCGTTTGTACCATTGCACCTACCAAAAATGGTGCAATCACACTACCTATCCTGCCGAAGCTAGCCGCAAAGCCTGTTCCTACGGCTCTTATTTCTGTCGGGTAATTTTCTGGCGTGTACGCGTACAGTGCTCCCCAAGCTCCTAAATTAAAAAAGGACAGTAATGAGCCCGTTAATAAAAGCATAGAGATGCTGTTACTTAGCCCGAAACCAACTGACATTACCCCGGAAAGAACAAGAAAAACGGTTAAAGTCCGCTTGCGACCCCATTTCTCCACAACATAAGCGGCTGTAAAATAACCAGGCAGTTGGGCTAGTGTCATGAGAAGTACATAACGAAAGCTCTGAATCATGGAGAAACCTTTATCGACCAAAACGGAAGGAAGCCAAAGAAACATTCCGTAATAGGAAAAAGCAATGGCGAACCAAACAGCCCAAAGTGCAATGGTCTCTCTTCGATAAGTAGTGAACAACACCCCTAATTTAATCGGGCGACCACGATGATTACCGAATTGAGGCGATTCTGGAACCGCTCGCCGGACCCAAAAAGCAAACAATACGGGGATTGCCCCGATCATGACAGCTGTTCGCCATCCTAACGCCGGGATCACAAAGTAAGCGAGGACAGCCGCTATAATCCAGCCTGCAGCCCAGAAACTCTCCAGCAACACAACAATTCGCCCTTTTTTATCGGGCGGCGCGAATTCACTAACAAGTGTAGAGGCAACAGGAAGTTCAGCACCTAACCCAAGACCCATTAAGAAACGGAGTATAAGCATACTACCGAATCCGCTTGCAAACGCACTTCCAAAGCTGAATACACCAAAACACACTAAGGTCAGCAAAAACACGGGACGACGCCCAAACTTATCCGCAAGGTATCCGCCGAAAGCGGCACCGATTGCCATGCCAATCAGATTGACCGAACTGAGAAGCCCTGCCTCTTGGGCCGTGAGTGCCCACTCTTTGCGAAGTGCAACAAGGATAAAAGATAATAAACCGACATCCATGGCATCAAATAACCAGCCAAACCCAGCAGCCCAAAAAACTTGACGAAAGACGAGTTTGGGATCCTTTTTATCGCATACTTTGGTGATGAAGCTTCCTCCTTTATGTACTAGTCGCGTTTACCACTACTTCAATTCATTTATATTTTCCCATTTATTACTTAGAAGATACGGTGTTATGCCTGTCCAGTGAGAAAATTTGGAAGAGAGGTACCCATAGAAGTCGAATCGGTTATAATAGGAATGAATTGTAAACGACAGCGGGACAAGTATTTGAAGGAGCGCGATAGAGATGAAGCGTACGACGATTTTAATCGCAGATGATGAGGCGGAGATCGCTGATTTGGTTGCGTTACATTTGGAAAAAGAGGGCTATCACCTCATTAAAGTATCCGACGGGAAAGAGGCTATTCAAGCGATTGAGTCACATGCCATTGATCTGGCGATTCTAGATATCATGATGCCGAAGATGGATGGGTATGAAGTGACGCGGCAAATTCGAGAGCGCTATTCATTGCCGATCATTTTTTTGAGTGCCAAATCCTCTGATTTAGATAAAATTACGGGGTTAGTTATGGGCGCAGTCGATTATATGACGAAACCGTTCAACCCTATGGAGTTGGTGGCTAKGGTGAATGCACAGCTACGGCGATCTATTCAGTTGAGCCAGCCGGCAGCAGCAAGCAGCCCCGTATTGGATGTGGGAGGTGTGACCATCGATGCGGATCAAAGATCTGTTCTTCTATATGGAGAGAAAGTCGAGCTTACGCCGAAAGAATTTGATATCCTGTACCTTTTAGCAAGTCACCCT
>NZ_JBFRGR010000040.1:0-47364 GCF_052115445.1 Paenibacillus sp. 2RAB27 | reverse complement strand
AGATTACACTTTCAGGAGGGGCTACAATGAGTAAATTAACRCAAGAAGAAGTCGCGTTTTATAAAAAGAATGGGTATTTTCTCTATGAGAAGCAAGTATTCTCCCCAGAGAAATTAACCGAATTAACGGAGCTGTTTGAAGATCAACTGAAGCAAAAAGGCAGCAAGCTCTCAGACGAGTTAGACACCCCGCATTTCCGTGAAGAGCGTCTATTACAGTATCTTTTAGCTGATGAAGTATTGGATCTCGTTGAGCCTATTATCGGACCTAACATTGGTTTGTGGTCTTCTCACTTTATATGTAAGGATCCATTCGTTGGACGAGCGACGCCATGGCATGAGGATTCTGCTTATTGGAAGGGCCGCGTTAGTAACTTCGATAATATTATTACAATATGGTTAGCCATCGATAATAGCACGAAGGAAAATGGCTGCATGCAAGTTATTCCAGGCACACACAGTAATGGGTTCTCTGAGTATGAGAAAGTAGATGGTGCCAAGAATCTCTTCACTACGCAAATCAAGAATATGGATACATCGACTGCCGTTCATTTTGAACTGCAAAGAGGTCAATGTTCCTTGCATGATTCACGAATTATTCATGGTGCGGATCCGAACAAGAGTGAATTCCGTCGCTGCGGATATACGATGCGCTATTTCTCTACGGATACGAAGGTCTACGCGGACAAAAATCCAAATTTCAAAGTATGGCTCGCTCGCGGTAAAGACTTAGCAGGAAATAGTTACGCGAATGTATAATAGAAGAGATTAAGTATTCATTCATTCATTCTAAACGAAATGTGGGATGAGGAGGACTTGGATGAAAAAACAACCGGTAAGACTAACGAATGAACAATTTATTCATCCTGCTTCCTCCTTTCAAATTTACTTTCAGTATATCAATAAGTACCATGAACTACATTGGCACGAATTCTATGAGCTTTGCTTTGTAGTTCGAGGCAGAGGTAAGAATGTTGTGAATGGAACCGAGCATGAGCTGCGGAAAGGCAGCTTGTTTCTACTAACTCCTGCTGATTTCCACGAAATCTATTCGTATCCAAATGAGCCGATGGAACTTTATAATCTAGTGTTTGATGAAGAGTTGCTCGATCAAGAACTGCGGGAATTCATGTTTGGGCAAGTTGCGGAATATATGGTAGATCTGAACGAGACGCATCATGAGATTATAGAGTCCGAGTTTCAACTGATACGTGATGAGGTTCAATTAAAGAAGCCAGGACATGCTATTCTGATCAAAGGGGCTTTCGAGCGGATCCTTTTGAACTTATTTCGAACTTATCACGAACGTAAAGATCAGCCAGAGTTGCAGGTTACACAGTCTCAGTCTTCAACGCTTCAGCGGGCGCTTGTTTATATGCATCATCATTTTCGGGAAGAACTCCGTTTGGAAGATGCTGCTAAGCAAGCTGGATTGGCGCCGAATTATTTTAGTCTCGTTTTTCATAAAATGACAGGTATTTCGTTCCAAAACTACTTGCAAGGGCTACGGTTGCAATTTGCCAAATCACTTCTGCAAGCTTCGGACATTCCGATTACTGAAATCTGCTTCGCCTCAGGCTTCAACACATTAACGCATTTCGAAAGAGCATTCAAGCAGAAATACGGAAGCTCTCCACGAACGTTCCGCACGAACTAAAGGTGTGGGATACGTGCCAGAAGTGTATAATGGATATATCTTATTTACACAAAGGKGACAACATCTCATGATTACTTGCAAATCGTGCTCCAAACCAACAGAACTCCATATGCAGCGTTGTTCGCACTGCGGGGCTTTGTCTCCCTACACGGTTGCTGAGAAATTCGATATGATGGCCGAGTTGGTGGAACAAGCATTGAAGCAGGAGCTCGAAGCGAGAAGAAGATTGAAACATTAGGCGAGTAGAATCACATCATAATGACTGGGACTACCCAGTGTGAAGCACCCGACATGGTCTGGTGTTTTTTTAGTTTTTGGGGGAGCACGTTTCAGCGGCGGATAGATGGATTTGTTTCAGTTGGTGTTGAGAGTGGATCAGGTTTGGAGATGGATAGTGTGATGGTGAGTGGGTAGGGAGTGAAGAGTAAAGATTAGCTAGTATGGGGCTGAGAGTAGAGTAGAGTAGAGTAGAGTAGAGTAGAGTAGAGTAGAGTAGAGTTTGCACTTTGCGACATCTGCCTTACTCGCCGCGAATAAATGTATTTCCTCCAGTTAATTTCCATGAAATTCCGTCTAATCAGACATTAGATGGATTTCATACAGTTAAATTCAGTCTTTTTTGTCGTAATGGTCAAATTTGAGTAAATTAACTACATAATTTCCATCTAAAACAAATTATCGCGTTAATTCCTCCAGATTAGCTGTAGGTTTTCCAGTTATTTGGCTTGAGCATTCCCAACCCAACCCAACCCAACCCAACCCAACGCGGCTTAATCGACTGCCACTGCAGTACTACCAAGCTCGCGCATCGCAATTTGGTACTTCATATGGTTTGCAAGAGAGCAATGAAATCGAGGTCGGCATCTCCGGAAGGATTGTCCACCCGATCTGGAAGCAAGAATATCAAAGTGGACAGTGTGCTTTTGGCAACCATTATGCCTGTTTAGACTAAAGATTTTCGCTAACCGTTGCAGTAAAGTAAAGGTATCAAAGTTATTTGAGGAGGTTGTTCGCATGAGCCAACAAAAGATTCATATTCCTGAAGCTGATGCTTTACTGCAAGATGAAATTACAAGCGAGCAAGCGCAGTTTTTCTTAGAAAATGGTTTCCTTGTTATTCGGAATGCGGTAGTTGGAGAGGAGCTTCGACTCCTGCAGGAGCAAACGATGAAGGCCGTTGACATTGGAATGGCTGGTAGTGGTGACGAGGATTATCTGTACCGTGTGAGGAAAAATGGTGAACGCAAATACTGGCGGACAGAGTATATTATCGACAAGCAAGAAGCGAATAAGGCTTTGCTTGCGCATCCGTTTATTTTGCGATCAGTTGCGAAGATTCAAGGGATTAACTTCATTCCTACATGGGATTCCCTAGTTGTGAAAATCCCGAATCAGGCGGCTAGCGTGCCTTGGCATCGCGATGCGTTAGTGCCTGAGGGCTGTACAGATCCACGGCCGATCTTCAATGTTGATTTTTATTTGGATGAGGCGGATCTGAAGTCATGCTTGTGGGTTATTCCTGGTTCAAACCATTGGGCAGCTGAGGTTGCCGAGGAACGCTGCGCACTGCCAGGCTTCGATGTCAGCGATGCTGTACCCGTGCCAATGAATCCTGGGGATGTCATTTTCCACAATATTCAGCTGCTGCATGGCTCACCTGAGGGGGATGGCAATGCGCTTCGCCGTACCGTGTACTACGAGTTCCGCCCAGGTGAAATTGAAGCGGAATATGGTCCGCATACGCTAGAGTATCTATCGTTGAAGCAGCATATGCTCGTCGATTGTATCGAAAAGCGCAAAGAAGCGGCCTACACGTCAGGTGAAAAACCATACGAGTATCAGCCGAAAGGCGCATTCGCGATAGGTACGAAGCAAGTACCGAAGACTTACCGGTATACGCATACGGAATATTKGCGTGCATAAGTGAAGATGAGGCTGTTCCTCCAAGTAGATGGATGGGGGACGGCTTTTTTGTTATGTGGGCAATGAGGTGCCAACCAAAGATTTTCCAGTTAATTTGCGTGGGAGGGGGGAGCAGCAATCCAAAGTAGTGCCCGACCAGCCGCGTCCCAACGAGCTAAGAATAGATCAAATTCGAACAAAACTGGGTTAAACTTTGCCCCGTTTTTTTCTTGAACATACGCCCGAATGTGTGGACATCCGAATAGCCGACACGATCCGCGATCTCACTGAAGGAAAKGCTGCTGTGTATGGCCAACTCCTTGGCCTTGTTAATGCGAATCCACGTCAAGTACTGCATAGGAGACATGCCGACATGTTGGCGGAATAAGGTCAAAATGTAATTTTTGCTCAGGCCCGAAACGTCTTCCAGTTCTTTAATTTGAATTTCGCGGTTGTAGTGCTCGGTGAGATAGTTTTTGATTAAGACGAGTTTGGGCATCGTGATTGCGTCAGTTTTGGCGCGGGTTGTTCCCGTTTCGAAAGCTTGCGCGGCTTCAGCAAGAATACGCATGAGTAAGCTTTGACAGTGCATTTGATGCACAAGTCCTGGTTGGCGATAATGCGAAACAAGCTGGGATAGCATCGTTTCTACCGGATGATCCGCGAAATTACCGAGCAGATGCTTATGTTTAAAGAGTTCCTCGTAAGGGAACGCAGACGTACCAAAATGGAAGACAAGTGAAATACATACATAAGGACTGTGGTCCTCTTTGATAATCGAGTGGCGTTCATTCGGACGATGAAATAAGAGATCCCCGCGGCGCGTCTCATAGGGAATGTCGCCAACGGGATAGTGAGCAAAACCATCGACGACATATTGCAGGATGAACTGCGTCATCTCTCGGTTGCGTATCGCCCATCCCTGAGGGGCATGGAACATATGAGCTAACGTAATATATGGCGGGAAATGATAATCCGCAAGCATGCCGATCGTTTCTGCCGGCTGCATGGTTGTCAGGTTGGGAGCCATCTGATCAGCACCTTTCTTAGTGCTAATTATAGCATGTAGGGGTTGATTTTGGAGTGTGCCTTTGGCAACAGAAAGTGGAGTAGTAGGGAAGGGGGAAACTGAAATAACTCTCGATATATCCCTTTTGGGTCAGATTGAGTTGATTTCAAGAACAAATCTAGCTTCTAGTTGGTGTGTATTTTGTGTCCATGTAGCTCTTTCCCATATGTGTAAGTGTGAATCGTGTATGTTTGGAGGGGATAATGTGTGGAGTAGCTAAGTTTTGAAATATTAAAGTGGAAGAGGATGAGTTTATGCAGTGAGAAAGGTTGTGTAGGCTTTAAAGTACCTGAAACGCCAGGGAAGCGAGCGCAGCCAAGGCAATAGCGCCCTTTTAGGCGCTATTGTGAGTTCGCCGGTCGGCGCGCGAGGAAATAAGGCCCTTTTTGGGCATTATCCCCTCCACAGCATCAGAATTCTAGCCGCGCAATCGGCCCCCGCCCCGCTAACCAAAAAAACTCCAGCCCCCAAAAAGGGGCTGAAGCTCTTCCTTTTCCTTATTCCGTTACTTTCTGCATCTTTCCCGGATTGTTGATCTTATACGGCACCGGGTGCTTACTCAGCTTCTTCGCGACGATTTTGCACTCGAAAGTGACGATGTCGCCGACGGCGAGTTCGAGCTTTTTGAGTGTTGCGCTGTGGCTTGACCACGCAGTGCCGATGTCCAAAGCTGGATCCAGAATGGATACAGTTTCATAGATGATGACTTCATCATCGGTGTCTGAGAAGTTGTTCGGCACGGTCGTAAACTCCATAACCGTTGCCTTCATTTTCACTTTTTCTTCAGGAAGCTCCAGTTTAGGGGCTTTCTCTTTTTTCGTTTTTTCCTTAGCAGGCGCTTTCTCAGCAGGAGCAGCTTGTCCATCTTCAGTTGTAACTTCAGCTTTCGCCGTTTTTGCAGCTTTGGCTGGCTTTTCTTCCGGCTCAGCAGTCTCCAATTCATCCGCAACAGCAGCATCTTCAGCTAGAGCCGCACCACGCTGGCTATAGTTCGCTGCTTGCATTTCCTTCAAGTAGGAAGGATGAATGCAGTGCAACTGCTTCGTATCCAATTCAATGACAGCTGTCATCGGATCTACAAGACCGACGATATTACATGCCACATTAAGGCTATTCCCTTTATAGAAAAAGGCTTTCGCTTTTACCGCTTTTTCAGAAACTAAACCCCATTCTTTACATTGCTCGATCAGCTCGGACTCTTCATCAAAACGAGTAAACGCAGCCGGTTCAATAGCGAACGCATAATCCATATGTAATCGTCCTTTCTATGTGATATAGAGGGAAAACTTATTTCACTTCTTCCTCATTGTCTTCTTCGTTAACCAGATCCACGTCCTCATATTGTACATCATCTTCTTCCAATTCTTCCTCTTCTTCTAAACGGAAATCATCGGTCTTTTCCCCGTCTTCCCAAATTTCCACAAAGAGTGCATCGCAATTTTCAAAATCAGCCGGTTTAAACGCAAGCGCTTTTTCCTCGTCGGGACCGACATAAACATTCTCAAGTGTTTCCCCATCAAAAGAGAGGATGACATAAATTTTCATAAATAAGGATGCCTCCAATAAGGTGATAAGCAATATTATAACATACCGAGTGAATTGTTCGCATGAGAAGCGATTGAACTTTCATATACATCTATATAGCCTGTATTCCCGGATCGAATTAATGTCTCGCTCAGGATCCGTTAACAGTGAGATGTGAAGGAGGAGTTCCAAGGATGACGTTACTAGTCATATGTGTCGTAGGGTGTCTGTCTGGTTTCTTGATCTTCAGAAGACAAGTGATACCGCGCAGCACCGATCAAGCTCTGAATGAAGTTAAGTTGTCTGTTATTATTCCGGCTAGGAATGAAGCGGACAATCTCCCTCACCTTCTTCATGCCCTGAAAATCCAAACCTTGGAACCCTATGAAGTCATCGTGGTGGATGATTTTTCGGAGGATCACACGAAGGAAATCGCTGAAAGTTACGGCGTTACCGTGATTTCTAATCCTCAACTGCCTGACGGATGGACGGGCAAAAACTGGGCAGTATGGAACGGTTATTCCCACGCCACCGGCGATCTTATTGCTTTCCTGGATGCCGATATTCGATTTGCACCTCGAGCATTAGAATGTTTGGTAAAAACACGGAATAAATTAGGTGGAGTCCTGTCGATCGTTCCCTACCATTACACAGAGAATCTAAGAGAGAAACTAGCGCTCATCTTCAATGTGCTCGGTGTATTTGCGTTTACGTCTCCTTTTGAGAAAAATAATAAACAGAAAGGCCTCTATGGGTCTTGTATTTTGACGACTAGGGAAGATTACGAATCGATCAAAGGCCACGAAGGCATCAAATCAGAAATGTTGGACGACCTGAATCTCGGCGCTACGTATGCAAAATCAGGTATTCCGGTGAATAATTTTATCGGCTATGGACAGGTCTCTTTTAGAATGTATCCTCAGGGTCTAAAAAGTCAAATTCAAGGCTTCGGCAAAGGCGCTGTCCTAGGCACGTCTAAACTTAAAGCAGGTACCCTTACGCTAACCGCTATTTGGGTGATTGGGCTGGTTCTCTCAGCAGCATTCCCTTTTTTCCTAGCGACATCATGGGGCATTCCGCTATTCATCGGCTATCTCTTATACATGGCGCAGCTTTTTTATTTTGTAAAATACGTTGGAATTTTCGGCATTGTTACGCCCGGGCTGCACATCGTGTCGACGTTATTTTTCATTATGGTCATGCTGTACTCGATGTATCAGGTCGTATTTCTAGGGCATGTGGCCTGGAAAGGGCGGCATGTCAAAGTAGGAAGCAGGCGAGAGCAATGATCATTGTTTGGACGATTTGTGCTTTTGTATCAGGTGCGCTCATGTTTAGTTACTGGTTAGGTCGGTTAGCTCGCAAAAACCTAAAAACCGTCGGGGACGGCAACCCAGGTGCCCTTAATTTGTGGAAAGCGGCGGGATATCGGCTGGGCATTGCTGGGGTATTGCTTGATTTTATCAAAGGGTATCTGATTATTCGATTGGCGGTGGAAGTTGGAGGGATGTCAGGGTATGGATTGATCCCAATCGCGTTAGCACCGATATTTGGGCATGCATTTTCGCCATTTTTGCGTGGAAAAGGGGGCAAAGCCATCGCTGTCACTTTCGGCGTCTGGAGTGGATTGACACAGTTTGAAGTGTCACTTGCGTTGGCGGTTATTTTGGCTGTCATGCTTGGTGGGATGAAGATGATTAACAAATGGAAGCCGATATCTTCGGAGGCAGATGGTCAGCAGGTTGTGATCGGGATGCTACTGTTAGGTGTTTATCTGTATGTGAGGGATGCGGCGGCGATGCTGCTGTGGATCTGGGTGGGAAATACGCTACTCATCATGTTCAAGCATCATAAAGAGTTGGCTGCCTTGCTGCTTAAAAAGAAGAAGGAACATGAAGGTTCTCAACTTTGAAAAGTACGACATTAAGACGCTGTCTTTCAGGAAGAGAATCAAGTTTGTTTTGCGAAGTGTCCTAGAGTTTGGTATTGTGAAGAAGCAATCATTTAAGCGTGAAGCACACGCCGCTAGCTCCTGTTTGTTGGAGTTGGCGGCGTTTTTATTTTTCTAGGAGGCGGTTGAGTTGTTTGAGAAGAAGTATGAGATCTTTTGGAGTGAGCAAGTTCGAAATGCACAAGGTCAGAGACTGGAAATGCTGCGAAGKGATTTGACGGGAACGAAGAAGCTTTTGGAGGAGGTCGTGTTGCCGGTATTGGGGACGTTTGAGGGTTTGGAACTTGAATTTGAAATGATAAGTTTGTCTGAGTGAAAATATATGGGGACGTGTGTCATCCCAAGCTGCGAATCGTGTTCGAAGAAGACAGTTTTGTCACACACGCTGAGAAAATTACAAGAGATCGCTTCTCATTCGAAAGGGCACGTGCTCGAAGCGTTGCGATGCTCGGGTACACGTATTTCCCATATAGCCGAGACGAGCTCGAGAAAAAAGCGAGTTTCTGCCAAAGAAATCTGTATGAATGGATAGGCAGATTCGGTAATGTCAAGGCGGCAGGGTTGCTCGAGTTGCCGGTGTATGAGCGGGAGGCATTGAGGTTTGCTATGCTATGTAATAAACCTTTTCAAGTGACGGAAGTGAGCCAATGGTTGCAGCTTAAAAGAGATGCATGTGGAAAAATTTTACGAAGGTTAGAAGGTAGAGGACTAGTTCAACCCATTGGAGGCGGGTTAACCAGAAGCCATAAGTTCATGTTTACTGAAAAGGCGGTAGCCCTCTTGCATGGCAAAAACTGAGGCAAACGGTCGGTGAAACCGACTATCTCGGGAGGAGCAGCAGCAATTGGAGGGGAGTTAGTCGGTGAAACCGACTATCTCAGGTGGAGTAGCGGCAATTGGAGGGTAGATAGTCGGTGAAACCGACTAACTCGGGAGAAGCAGCGGCAATTGGAGGGTAGTTAGTCGGTGAAACCGACTAACTCGGGAGGAGCGGCGGCAACTGGAGGGTAGTTAGTCGGTGAAACCGACTATCTCGGGAGAAGCAGCGGCAATTGGAGGGTAGATAGTCGGTGAAACCGACTATCTCGAGAGAAGCAGCGGCAATTGGAGGGTAGATAGTCGGTGAAACCGACTATCTCGGGTGGAGCAGCAGCAACTGCCCCACATTCCATACATACGCGCTACCTCCATGGGAAAAACTAGGACAAACAAGCGAGGGGAGTGTCTTGGCCCATGGAGGAACAACTTGCACGCAAAGAGGAACGCTTAAACACGGTTAGTCATGGGATTGGCGTGTGTTTAAGCGTCTATGGGCTCATACTGCTCTTGCAGCGGTCTGTGCTTTTTGAAGATTGGCTGTACACTGCGAGCAACGCGGTGTTCGGAATTTCCTTTTGCCTACTCTATGTGTCTTCGACGCTCCTGCATGCTGTGCGTTCACCCAAGTGGGGGAAGCGCTTTGAGAAACTGGACCACGCAGCGATATTCATCGCCATGGCGGGTTCCTATACGCCTTTCCTGCTCATTACCTGGCATAGCCGCGTTGCTATTGAGCTGCTCGTTGTCATTTGGGCGCTAGCCTTCGGCGGCGTAAGGTATGTGCACTATATCATTCAACGTTTTATGCCCTGGGGGCTAATAATGTATCTGGGCATGGGAGCTTTCATGATGCTCTTCATTATCCCACTTTATGTGCGACTTCCACATATGGCATTTGCATGGCTGGGGCTCGGTTTGGCGAGCTATCTTGGCGGTGTACCTTTTTTCCTCTGGCACAAATTGCGCTATCATCACACGATCTGGCACCTGTTTGTGCTAGCGGGAAGTACCTGCCACTTTATTGCCGTCTATAGCTACGTTATGCCTGCGCTTTTATAAGGTAGGATCGATGTGATTAATACTGAACGCCTGATTTGCAACAAGATTAAGATCATTGTCGCAAAGTGTAAGGCGGATAATAATACCTTAATTTTGTGCTAGCACGGATTAAGATTGTTTATTTAATGTCCGGTTCATCATTCATATAATAAAAGCATGGTTCACTTATTCCTACATGCCAAGGAGGCAGAGACAATGCAAAGCAACACACCTTTATTATTGACTGATGAGCAAATGAGAACGTTTATTACGAATGGCTGCCTGATTCTTAAAACTGATTTTCCGCGTGAATTCCATGAAAGTTTAGTAGAGCAATTGAACACGGTTTACACCGAAGAAGGCAATCCTGGCAATAATCTTTTACCTCGAATCCGCGAGCTGCGCAAGGTTTTCGATCATCCCGTTGTAACAGGTGCGTTAACGAGTGTACTAGGACCTAATTATATGATGCATGCGCATCGGCATGGGCATTTTAATGCATCTAGCGTAGCTGGTGGTTGGCATAAAGATAGCTATTGGGGTTACAAAAGGGCGCGCAACCATCACCCGCAATGGGCGATGATTATGTATTTCCCACAGGATACACCTGTGGAATTAGGGCCGACTGGCGTACTGCCAGGTACGCAAAACTACGAATCTCGTACTTTTGAAGGGAATGAACCAGAGGGTGAGGTTTTGGCGAGTGGGGAAGCGGGGACTTTTGCGCTGATTCATTATGATATTTGGCACCGCTCCACTCCAAATGTGTTGGGTCAGCCTCGCTATATGTTGAAGTTTGAATTTATGCGGACTGAGCTGCCACAATCGCCAAGCTGGGATAATCAAGAAAGCGGCTGGCGCAAACCTGAGGGGTTACAGCTGCCGATAGGTGAGCACGATTTGATGTGGGAAGAGACGTGGAATTGGCTGTCGGGACAAGTGGGCAGCATCGCTAACACGATTACTTCTGATCCGCAGCGAATCGCGGAATTGAGCGCGGGGTTGAGCAGTTTTGAGCCTAGTGCCATTAATGCAGCTTACGAACTTGCGGCAAGTGGTCAAAGTGGCGTAGACGCATTGCTTCAAGCCCTTCATAGTGAGGATAAAAATGTGTCGCGACTCGCTGCGTATGGCTTATCTGTTGCGGGAAGTGAAGCTGTTAGCGGATTGGTTGCAGCATTGACGGCAGGGGAGAATGAAGCGGCGGAAGCGAATTCTGAGGAAGTCATCGCGAATGCCGTATTCGCGCTGGGTGAATTGAGAGGCCTCACAAGCGAGGCAGTACCTGCACTTGTTAACTTGATGCAGCATCCGTCGGAGACGATCCGCTGCGCTGTCGTTGATGCCCTTGGTCTTATGGAAGCTGGCCACGATCAAGTGGTGGCGTGCTTAGGGGACGCTCTGCAGGATGAAAGTGCACAGGTGCGATTCATGTCCAGCTTGGCGCTGTCCCGTTTAGGGGCAAGTGCAGAAGCAGCGATTCCACAATTGGAAATCGCTCTGGACGATGAGAATCGCTACGTGCGTGCGCATGCGGCGGAATCCTTACGCTATGTTGGCACGGAGCGTGCGAAAGACACGCTCATTAAGTTCCTGCTTAACGCGCGTTGGTGTCCAACGACGACGGCGAAGAATGCTTTTTATCCGTAAGATGCTAGCAACAAGAACCCCCATCGATGTGATGGGGGTTCTTGTTTTATGGGGAAGTGGTACCTCACCGTTGGATCGGTAACGATTACCGCTGAAAGCTCCCTTTATGAACGAATATGCAGGCTAACCGCCACTATTCTGCTATTCATAGCTATTTATTCTTTCAAGTAACTAATACTCCCAAGTAATTCTCACTCGCTAACCTAAGCGACCAACTCCCAAGTAACTAACCCCTTGCAAACCAGCCACGCCAACCACGTCCACCAGGCCCACCAACGTCCACCAGGCCCACCACCATTAAATGGAAAACATACATCTAATTTTCTCGAAATCATCTTTAATAATGAAATAAACGGAAAAAGATCAGCTAATCCTGCCATATCAAGCTGTAAATGGCAAATCTCTCGAAAATAGATGGAGGTTATCCATCTATTTCGCTATTTAGCTAGTTTTACAAGAAATTAACTACCTAATTTACAGTTAAATTTGGCGCGGAGGCGTTTGGATACAGGAGCAGGTGTGAGTGTTGCGGTGGATGTGGATGTTTGTCTCGCCCTCCAACCGCATCCAAAACTCACCGCGGCCGCAAATCGCGGAACGCCGTTGGTTTAAATCCCGTTTGTTCCTTGAACATGCGGGAGAAATACGATAATTCCATGCCGAAGGAATCGGCAATTTGGGAGACATTCAGCTCCGTTGTCAGGAGCAAATCTTTCGCTTTTTCCGAGCGCAGATGGTTCATATATTGGATCGGGGAGTATCCCGTAAATTGTTTGAACGCATTGATGAAATAATTCGGATGATAATGAGCGAGCTGGGCAAGCGTTTCAATCGAAACCTGATCAGCCATATGCTGCTCCATGTAATTCAGAACTACACTCATTTTCTCGTGGGTTGGCGTAGTAGCCAAATTCAGCTTCACGGCAGCATTGCCATCTATGAAATCCGCGATTAGTTCATGAAGGACGCCTGTCACCCGGAATTCGGCGGATAAAGCATCGCTGTGACGATAAGCAATCAACTTTTCGAACGTTTGCCTAAGGGCTAACGCGTCCTTAACGACAATCGAAGGGCTGGTGTGCAAAATTTGAAAGAGATCCAAATCACCGATTTTCGCAGTGAAATGGCACCAATACTTGCCGAAGGTATCCTCACTAATCGTGCCATAGGCTTGGTCGCTGCCAGCAGGTAGAAGGTAGAGCTCGCCAGGACGAGGATAATAGGTTTGATTGCCTATTTTAACAAAACCTTCACCTTCYATAATAAAATACAGCCGATTGACAGGGCATGCCGGGTTCTCATCGTTCCAACTACGTGATACTTTTGTGTAAGCCGCATAGTCGACATCTATTCTGGCTTTCGCCATATATTTCTTCCAAAAGGTACGTTGGCTCGCATTCATATCTGATTTCATCGATTTATATTCCTTTTACAAAGAGTCGACATATGCCTTCAGTAAATTGCTGCTTCGTATAGCCAAGTACATCTCTATGGTACGTGTACTGTTCTGGAAAAAGGGAAATGAGCAGCGTATTGATCGTCAATGTGACGTCAATATCTTCGATCTCGCCATTTTGAATGGCATTTTGGATGAGTGGAGCTAGGATATTGTGGAGTCTGACAAAAAAAGGCTTTTTGTGAATGCTGTAGTTGCGCTTGTCTGCATGCATGGAAGAGATGACAGATAACAGGCTGACATTCTCGTCAACGAAATCAATGACATCATGGATACAAGCGGATAGCTGCGCTAGTCCTGATTCTACAGGTCCAGCAATGCGGTACTTCTCCTCCATCATATCAATAAACCGATTAGTCGTAGATTTGATCAAATCGCTGCACACATCGCCTATATGGGTATAGCGGCGGTATAAGGTTCCTTGGCCCACGCCAGATTCCTTCGCAATTTGATGCATCGTGACGGATTCTATTTCATTCGTTTCTAAAAGCGTGCGCGCAGCAGATAGGATGCGTCGGCGATATTCCGTATCACGTTCTCCACGGCGGCTGCTTGGTGGAATGGCTTCTTTTATAAGTTCACAGACTCCTTGATGATCATCTGGATGTGTCATATTTTCGTTCCTCCTGGTAGAAAGATCGTCCATAAAAAATTTATTTGACTTTGCGGACAATTGTCCGTAATATGAGGTAGCGGACAATTGTCCCCTATATTGTAACACGTGAAGAGAGAGATTGTCTAAGGAGGAGTTAGGATGAGTCAAACGGCTGTATCCGGTGGAAGTGAGCCGGAATTTAAGATTACGAGCATTCTGGTGCCGTTAATCGCCATTATCACAGGCATATTCATGGTTATCCTCGACACGACAGCAATGAACGTTGCATTGTCGAAGTTAGTGGTTGACTTCAAAACTGATCTACCTACAATTCAATGGGCGGTAACAGGCTATATGCTGGCATCCGCTGCGGTAATTCCATTAGCGGGGTGGTTATCTGACCGTTTTGGAGCGAAAAATGTTTTCCTTACATCCGTATTTTTATTTACGATTGCATCTCTTTTATGTGCGACGCCAAACACAGCTGAAATGTTGATCTTTTTCCGCATTCTGCAAGGCTTAGGCGGAGGCTTCGTGATGCCAGTCGCTATGGCGTATGTATACAGACTTAGTCCGCCTAACAAGATTGGGCAAGTGATGGGTATGCTTGGCGTACCTATTTTATTAGCACCAGCTATTGGGCCAATCTTATCAGGTTGGTTAGTGGAATACCATTCGTGGCACTGGATTTTCCTAATTAATTTGCCTGTCGGTATTTTCAGCTTAATTTTCGGATTATGGAAATTACCTGTTGTGGCGCGTAAAAAAGTTGCCGGATTCGACCTGCCAGGGATGATCCTGGGTCCGATTGCTTTCGCTTCGCTATCCTATGGTATTTCACAAGGTGCTTCAGGGTGGACGTCCGATAAAGCGCTTGGCGGTATCATCGTTGGTGCCGTTGCATTGATTGCCTTCGTCATCGTTGAGCTCAGAACGAAAATTCCATTGCTTGAGCTTCGCGTTTTTAAATCATTCGATTTTTCCTTTAGTATATTCATTCAATGGGTGATCCAATTCTGTATGTTTGGCGCGATTTTCCTTCTTCCGCAATTCCTGCAGCAAGCCCGTGGTTACGGTGCATTCGATACCGGTTTGACCCTGTTCCCGCAAGCGATCGCGTCTGGACTTATGATGCCAATTGGTGGTTATTTATTTGATAGAATCGGTATTCGTTGGTTAGTTGTCATCGGTCTTACCCTGGTGTCAGGGGCGATTTTCCAATATTCTCATTTGGATCTGAGCACACAAAGAACAGATCTCATTCTACCACTAGCGATGGCTGGAGCGGGTATGGGACTCATGATGATGCCAATCAACTCCCATTTGATCAAAAAAGCTCCGCAAGACCTCGTCAGCCGAGTGACTTCGTTGACAAGTGCGATGCAGCAAGTTATTAGCTCCTTCGGTGTTGCTATCGTCGTTACAATTCTGACTTCACGTGTGACAACGTTGATTACCGAGCAGAAGCTTCCAATGAGTTCCCCTGCAGATATGCAAAAGTCGATGCTATCCGTAGCTCCTGATGCATTCGGATATACGTTCACATGTATGATGATTATCGCGATGTGCGGAGTAGTTCTTGGACTCTTCCTGCGCCGCGGCAAAACAGAAGCACATCATGAAACAAGAACAGACGTTGCGCTAGAAGGTTTGCACTAAGCTAGATTGGTTGGATTGGCCATATATTTTAGATATAAAAAGACAGCTTATAAGTAGATCTTCTACTTACAAGCTGTCTTTTTTAGTGCCATGGAGTACTGGTAATAAAATTTCGCTAATTGAGGGGATTATTGACAAGCCCCTTCTTGGGAATTAATGGATGAAAAGTGATTCTAGCCGTTGCAGGCGGACCTGCCAGGGCATATCTTAGGAGCAAGGTTTTCGTAGTGTCTGAGAAAGGAGGCGTTATATGAAACGGTGGGACGTGACCTTTGAGACGAAATGCTATGAAAAGGATTGGCGTTACCTTCTTCAAACACCGAGACTGGAAGCTAATCTTCGTTACAATTGTTTTCAGTTCAAGGAAGTAGTTTTATACATCAATAACGTGAACGATCCGGATGAGGTTAGCTTTTATGCCGACAAGTTAGTTCAGAAAGGTGTTCTTACTTCCTATACCCTCGTAGATCATTATGCAAGGGAGGCGCTGGACTTCTTTGGAATTGATAAGGATAGTTTTAACGGAGGATATTATTATTCCATTTCCGAGCTCGTCGCTATTTACTTGTGCAGGGCAGATTATTTGCTTCATTTCTCAAGCGACTCGATCCTGGAGGGGCCGCTCGAATGGGTGGAGCCAGCGCTTCTAAATATGGAAAATGATCCCAGGATTAAAGTTGCAAATCCGACCTGGAACTTTAGCTACGAATATGTGAAGCAGGAATCTAAAGAGGAGAATGATCGGTTTTATGTTGGGTATGGCTTTTCGGATCAATGCTATTTGATTCGTACTGAGGACTTCAGAGCACGCATTTACAATGAAAAACATCCGGCATCGCAAAGGTACCCAGCATACGGAGGCGAATTGTTCGAGAAACGGGTGGACTCTTGGATGATGAACCATCAATATATGCGAATAACGTATAAACATGGCAGCTACATTCACCGTAATTTCACTTAAAATATCGGATAGCGACACACGGGTTTCAAACGAATACTCAAGCTGGTTCAAACTATCTTGAAAGATGTGATACTATATGATCTGTTTTACAATATTGGCACATGAGGACGAACGCGTACTAACTGAGCAAATAAAAAATATTCGACATTACATTCCTAATGTCAAGATTGTCTTATACAACGGAGGTGCAAATAGGGACTTCGGCAGTTGCCAAGGCATTCCCATTTGTCCGTACAGCAGGCCTTTACAATATGGGAAATTAGGCAGATTTCTATATGATGTCATGCATTGGCTTGAAGAAACGAACATTGAATACGATTACCTCATTAACCTGGACTCTGACGTACTTTTTATCAAGCCTGGTTTTGAGTCATTCATCGAAGAGGTAATGGAAGGCTATGACTGCATGGGAGCTCATATGCAAATGCAACGTTCAGCGCATGATAATCCACAATTTTATCCGGGGGTTACGCTGTGGAACGAATGGCATCGCTGGCAACCGTTCTTCCAGACAAACTACTTTGTCCGCTATTTTAATCCAGCACAAGTTTATCGTCGCTCCATAGTTAGGAAAATAGTCGATGAGACCGATTTTAATCAGCTAGAGCAATTATTAGCTGCAACGAATACCTTTGCAATGGAAGAAATGCTCTATGCCACACTCGTTATGAAATATGGAGGAAAGTGCCGGGAGTATCCTTGGGATTATGAAGAAAGCCTGCAATACGTGCGTACTGTAAAACCTATTTCTTTCGATGAAATGAAGGCGGCAAAATTAGAGTCTCACTATTATTGGGTTCATCCGGTTAAAGGAGAAACATTTACATTTATGAGCATGTTATCGAAACAACTGGATCATAAGCAGAAATCAGGACAGTAAGCGATATCCTGTTTCAATTGGAATTGAAGGCAGATAAACTTCAAAGTGAGGGTGGTAGAAAATAATGGTTACAACACCTAAAAGATTTGCGGCACATATTCTCCTTTTTGATTCAAAGAAACTTATTTTAAAGATGTTAGAAAATTGCGATCCATTTGTTGAAAAGATTTACGTCGCATACAGCAAAGTCCCGTGGAGTTACAATCCTCAAGCCAGAGATGACATGACTAACACTGCTGATCTTAGTATATTAATGGAATCCAAATATGCTGATAAAATAGAGATCATCCACGGAGTTTGGGACTGGGAGCACGATCAGAGGAACGCTTGTCTGAAAAAAGCCAAAGAAGATGGATTTGATTTCTTACTTGTTCAAGATGCAGATGAATTCTATACAACTGAAGCTTATGGAAGGATGATTGAAGATATCAGCGGCGAACCTGATTATGACTGTTATGAAACCCCTTGGTGCAATTTCTGGAAATCTTGGGATTACGTCTTAGTGAACGAAGCAGGATCCAGTGTTCATGGTTATCGTCCTAATGTAGCAATGAACTGCAAGCGAGACATTTG
Source organism: Paenibacillus sp. 2RAB27 (assembly GCF_052115445.1). NCBI lineage: Bacteria > Bacillati > Bacillota > Bacilli > Caryophanales > Paenibacillaceae > Paenibacillus > Paenibacillus sp. 2RAB27. Next base: position 29,631 of record NZ_JBFRGR010000040.1, on the reverse strand, counting down.
GTTTACTAGCCATCGCGGTCCAGGATACGCTGCGAAAGTCAAAATACTCAATTCGTTATGTTTTCACGGAAGTTATGTGCTTGAAGATGAAGAGGTATACCGCAAAATTAATTCGTGGGGCCATGCTTTAGATTTTGACCGTGAAGCTTGGTACTCTAATAAGTGGCTGAATTGGTCGGAAGGCAGCGAAGATCTTCACCCTACCCACCCTTATGTTTGGAAAAGAGCAGTTAAATTTACTGGCGCGCTGCCAGAAGTTCTCCGAAACGACAATGCAACAACGACCAGCATCCGTAAGGTAGATGAATCAGAATCTCCTAGCATCGATATTCTTAAACATTTGAGCATAAGTTATTGGCTTCATACTATTCAAACGATTGATGGGTGGCTATCCTATATTGAACAAATCGCTTTGCTGCACATTCCACTTATGGTGAATCACTTAGATGGGGCTATTGTAGAAATTGGATCTTATAAAGGAAAAAGCACCGCTTGCCTGGCCATTGGTAGCACTCTCTTTACGGAAAAGAAAAAGAAGGTCTTCGCCATTGATCCATTCGTCATATCCTCGCCGGAAGAATTCCGAAATAATATAGAAAAAATTGAATTGCCGAACACGATTATTTCGATCCCCAAATTCAGCACGGAAGCCTATGAGGATTGCCCTGATTCCATTGCGGCATTATTCATTGATGGGGATCATAGTTACTGGGGTGTCAAACATGATATTGATTACTATGCTGTAAGGGTAGTACCTGGCGGGATTGTAGCATTTCACGATTATACGAATTCCCTGGATGTCAAACAAGCAGTGGATGAAATGTGCAGAAATCCAAATTATCGATATTTATGTGATTACGATAGTATGAGAATTATTCGCAGAATTGGCTAATAACCTTTCATGCTAAATGGAGGAATGATATGGATAATAAGCCGCTTGTCAGTATTCTGATCCCTGCTTATAACAGGCCTCATTATTTGAGGTTAGCGCTAGAAAGTGCTATTAATCAAACCTATCCAAATATTGAAATCATCATTTGTGACGATAGCACGAACATGGGCGTATGGGTTATGATGCAGCCCTATCTAGCACATTACCCGAATATCAAGTATGTTAAAAACGACACCGTGCTATTTGTGAAAAATTGGAACAAGTGTTTTGAACTATCCTCTGGTGAATATGTGAACTATTTAATGGATGATGATTTGTTTCACCCTGAGAAAATTGAGCGAATGATGGCATGCTATTTGGAGATGCCGGATGTCGCGTTAGTTACTTCTTACCGCCAGTTGATCGACGGATCCGGGAACGAAAGATCTGCTGTATATGCAACACGAAGATTGTTCAATGAGACGACGGTGTTGAAAGGAATTGATTTTGGCAATGACATATTGAGTGACGGACATAATGTGATCGGAGAGCCGACAACTGTGCTTTTTCGGAAAAAGGATTTAATAGAACCGTTCGGCATTCTTTGTGGCAGACAGTTTACGACCATCAATGATTTGGCGACATGGCTCTCGCTTCTTGTTCGAGGTAACGCGGTTTATTTACCTGAGACACTCAGTTATTTCCGCATACATCTAGGACAAAATCAAAACTCTCTCGGCATATCTTCATTTGCAGATTGGAGCGAATTGACGATATGTGCAAGAGAGGCAGGTTTTTTACAGAACTCGGACCGGTACAAGGCTGCGCTTGATTTACAATTGAAAAGGCTAGTTGAAAATACTTTGTTACCTTCTTTTTCGGAATATGTTCCGAAAATCAACGAGCAGCGGAAAAAGATCGAAGCTATCATTTCCAATCTGTGAGGAAGTTCTAATGCCGAATAAGGAAGTGTACAACATGAGTATCCAATTATTTGTACCCAAATTTAGAATAGAAGAATGTCTCGAAGAAATTCGGGAGTGTTTAGAAAAAGGTTGGACTGGTTTGGGATATAAAACAATTGAATTTGAAAATAAATGGAAAGATTACACACAGTTGTCTCATGCGCATTTTATTAATTCAGCTACTGCAGGCCTTCATTTAGCTTTAAAAGTATTGAAAATGGAAAATAAGTGGGAAGACGGAGATGAGATTATAACGACTCCATTGACTTTTGTTTCAACCAATCATGCGATCCTGTATGAGAATCTTCATCCTGTTTTTGCAGATGTTGACGACCAGTTATGCTTAGATCCCATAGATGTGGAGAAGAAGATTACGAAAAAGACCAAAGCGGTTCTTTTCGTGGGATTGGGGGGGAATGTCGGTCAATACGAGAAAATTGTTGAGTTATGCAAAGTCCATCGTTTAAAAATTATTTTAGATGCCGCTCATATGGCAGGTACTAGGGTAGATGGCAAAATTCCAGGGCATGAGGCTGACGTGGTCGTTTATTCTTATCAAGCCGTAAAAAATTTACCGACAGCTGATTCTGGCATGATTTGCTTTAAAGAGCAAAAACACGATGAGCTCTGTAGAAAAATGACCTGGCTCGGAATCAATAAAGACACTTATCAACGTACAAGCAGTAAGGGTGCATATAAGTGGAAATACGATGTTGAATTCTTGGGATATAAATATCACGGCAACTCCATTATGGCTGGAATAGGGTTAGTGCAATTGAAATATTTAGATCAGGATAATGCCTATAGGAGACAAATCGCAAGTTGGTATGATCAGCATTTTAAAAAGGTTCCCATGCAAATAAGAACGATTGCCGTATCGCCGAATTGTGAGTCTTCCAGACATTTGTTTGTAATTGAAATCGATCATAGAGATGAAGTGTTATTAGCATTGAACGAAAGCGGTATCTACCCAGGCGTTCATTATAGGGATAATACGGTATACCCTCTTTACCAATATGGACAACATACATGTCCTAACGCCAAAAGATTGAATGAACGGATTCTTTCGTTACCTCTTCATTTAAATTTAACTAAAAAAGACGTAGACTATGTGTCAGAAATGGTGATTCAATATACCAGTCATTCTGGGGGTACTCATGGACCATAATTATGTTGTTAAAARAGAAGATTTCATGTTAAGACCTCTTGGAATCGAGGACCTAGAGGACCTAAGGAATTGGCGAAATTCAGACACGATCCGCAAGTGGTTTGTTGATCAAAGCTTAATTACGAGCTCGCAACAAACGAACTKGTACACGAACTATCTGAAAAAAGAAAATGATCTATTTTTTATTATTGTTGATTTGAAAATACGTCTGAGACCTGTTGGCGCATTATCTCTGTACAATATTAATTATGAAGGCAGGGAAGCTGAATTCGGGAGATTTATGATCGGGGATCCCGCTGCTAGAGGGATGGGTTTAGGGGGAAAAACATTAGATGCGATCTGTGAGTTCAGCAGAGAGGTTTTAGGTTTAGATTCCATGTATCTTGAAGTTTTGAGTGATAATGAAGCAGCGATTAAAGTCTATGATAGAGTTGGTTTTAAAATCGTAGATGGATTCATATCGATGAACACCATCATGATGTCTAAGCAATTGAATGCTTATACAGATGGGAGTGTTATGGAATGAAAATAGAGTGATGGCTACCATTTGGCGGCCATTGACAATCTAAAGAACTCGATTATTACGATATTATTACGATCCCTAAAATTAAGCTGGTAGTTCAAACATGCTCATGTTTGAACTACCAGTTTTTTTAACATCATAAAATGCAATTAAGGCAAACGCACCGATGCGCGGTACAGTTTGCTGTTCCACTCAACCGAGCTTTTGAGCGATTCAGCGACTAGACGAAGAGGGACATACATTCGGCTATCGCTCATAATTTGCAAGGGAACAGGGACAGAAACGGATTTGCCGTTTACGGTAGCGACAGAACTCCCGTCCTGCAGCTTCAAAGTAACACCAGCATTCGTAATCGTTGCCGTTCGGGTTGACGCATCCCAAGTAAACTTGGCATTCATGGCCGTAATGAAGGGACGAATCGGGACGACCGTCGTTTCTTTATCGATGAAACCGGAAAAATCTGAGATATATTGACCGTTAATATCAATTTGTACTTTAGGCTTTTCCAGCTTGCGGACGACAAATACATTGCTAAGCTTCCGTCCCGGATAAGTYATCATCGTGCTGTTTGCATAAAGGCCGGAGCTTGAACCGCCATCCATATTCATCGCTTCTTTTAATCCAAGTGCAATCGAAATTGAAGCAAGCTCGGATAAGGTAGCGCTAGGTACCGTGCCCATGACTAGTTGATTAGAGCCATCGATCCCAACAAAGCTTCTAGCCGCAGAAGATTGTGTGACTTTTGGATCCGTAAATCCATCTCTACTTACATTGATATCTGAGGCGCCATTCGTTACAAGCTTCGGACCTACGCCGATGGCGGACAGCCAGGTTTTGGCGTCGAGACTGCTTCCGCCTTCCCCTTTGGCAATAATATCCTTCGTAATTCTGTCACCTACGTCCAGTTTGGTCAGTACGTTCTGCTTATTGTTGGCGCTGTTACCAACGAATAAAACATAACCACCTTCCGGAACTGATACGGAATCCTGCGTAATGCGTGTGACCAGTCCATCGCTGATCACCACTTTGGTGCCATTAGGGAAGCCGATCCAGCGGCCAAAATCTGACGTATACCAGACAATCTGGTCGGTGCTCGTGTCTCCGTAATATTTGTTAATACCCCAAGGATTAATGGTGTAGGTACCGCTGCCCTCGCTGGTGCGAATGGCAATATCGAGATTGACAAACTGAATGTCAGGCACCTTATCTTTGTTTAGAAAAAGCGTCTGATTTTCCCCAGAATGCATCGGCTCACCAGACTTCAGCAGCGTCCCGTTGGGGTAGCGGATATAAGGATCAGACTCGTAGGCGTTGAAGAATGTCCCGTTAATCGCTGCGACTCCGTTCTCTCGCTCCACAATGGATTGCATGGCTTCGTCGTGTCCGATACCACCATCGGCTAAGGCCGGAACAAGTTCAAGCGTCGGATCAGTGAGGTCAACCGTTACCGTTTTGACTGTGAAGTTTTTGCCGGCAGCGTACACGAGTTTCGTTGACGCGTTAACGGATGGGGAGTAGGCTGCGGATACGGATGACGCTCCGCCAGTGAGAAGTGCTGCTGTTAGGAGTAAGGCAGTTGCTGGTATGACAAGTTTCGAATGAAACATAAGGTTGGGTCTCCTTTTAATGAATGTGGATGTCGAAATTTGATGAATTATATACGTCTAGTATAACATTCGGAGGAGTTGTGGTGTTTTAGACGCAGGTAGATTGTAAGATAGAAGCGTATCTAGCTAGTGGTGGATAGAGATTCGGTAGCGTGCTCCGCAGATTTTGTGTAGTTGAGTGAAGGTGGAGTGAGGTGAGCTGCTGGCGAAGCCGGCGGAAGAGCAGCAAGCAAAGACAATAGCGCCCTTTTGGGGCGCTATTATCCGTTCGCGAGCCGCCGCGGGTGCCGATAAGGCCCTTTTCGGGCCTTAAGTCAGGCGAAACCGCCGCAGAAGCAGCGGACCAAAGACAATAGCGCCCTTTTGGGGCGCTATTGTCCGTTCGCGCGTCGCCGCGGGAGCCGATAAGGCCCATTTCGGGCCTTAAATCGTCCTTCGCTACCTTCGCTGCCGCTGCTAATCACCAAGATTTACGCAGCGTAAACAAATCCTGCAGCTCATCATTGGAAAGCTCCGTAATCCAGCCTTCGGAGGAGGAGATGACGTTGTCGCTGAGGCTCATTTTGCTCTCGAGCATCTCGTCGATCCGCTCTTCCAATGTGCCGAGCGAGATGAACTTGTGGACCTGTACGTTCCGTGTTTGGCCCATGCGATACGCCCGGTCGGTCGCTTGGTTCTCGACCGCGGGGTTCCACCAGCGGTCGAAGTGGAACACGTGGTTCGCCGCGGTCAAGTTCAACCCGACGCCGCCGGCTTTCAGCGACAGCACGAAAATACTCGGTCCCTCGCCATCAGCGGCTTGGAACCGCTCAATCATGCGGTCGCGCTCCTGCTTCGGCGTGCTCCCGTTGAGGTAGAACACCGGCTCTCCGCGCTGCGCGGAGAGCACACTCGCCAGCATGCGGCCCATGCCCACATACTGCGTGAAGATCAAGCACGAATCGCCCTCGTCGCGGAGCTCATCGACCATGGCAACGAGCCGCTCCAGCTTCGCGGAGCGCAGCACTAACTCTGCGCGGCTTTCCTCGCTGGCAGCCATTTCCTCAGCCAGCTCCGCTTCCTTCGTAAGTAGCATCGGATGATCACACAGCTGCTTCAGCTGTGTCAAAGCACCAAGGATCGCGCCTTTGCGCTCCATACCCTCGAGCTTCTTCATGCGCTCCATCAGATCCTTGACGGTCTGCTCATACATCGCGCCTTGCTCGGCCGTCAAGTTGATGTAGACCTTCATTTCCAGCTTATCCGGCAAATCGAGCTGGATGGCAGGATCTTTCTTTTTGCGCCGCAGCATAAAAGGTTTTACCAACTGTTGAAGCTGCGCAGTCCGTTCAGTATCCTGATGTTTCTCGATTGGATTCGCGAAGCGAACTTGAAAACCGCGCTGATTCCCGAGATAACCTGGATTCAGGAAATCATAGATGGACCACAGCTCTGATAATCGATTCTCAATTGGCGTACCCGTGAGAGCGATGCGATGAACAGCGTTCAATGAGCGGATGGCGGCGGACTGCTTGTTTTGGGCATTTTTAATATTTTGAGCTTCATCCAAACAGAGGGAGCTCCACATATACGGCTGAAGTGTTTCTTGATCCATAAGTGCTGTCGTGTAGGAAGTCAGGACGATATCGACTCCTTGCAAAGCATCATCCAGTGCAGCTCCGCCCAAACGACCTTTCCCGTAATGCAGCATCACATTCAGTTCAGGAGCGAAGCGCGCAAGCTCCTTCTGCCAGTTCCCCAGTACAGAAGTAGGGCAAATGAGTAACGCAGGCTGCTCAGAAACCGGCTTGTGATGCAGTAAATAGGTGATGAATTGGACGGTTTTACCGAGTCCCATATCATCTGCCAAGCACGCACCGAGGCCGAACTTTCGCAGATAGGTCAACCACGTAAACCCTTGGTGCTGATAACCGCGCAACTCGGCGCGAAGCCCTTGCGGTACGGGGATAAGCTCGAGATCGGATGGCTGTCCTAGCTGCCGAACCAACTTAAGCAGATGTCCGTTCAACTCCACTTCAAGTTGTAAACGAGCTTCTTCTTCAGGATCAACCTCATCCAGATGATCGCCATCCCATTGGGAGGATTTCACCTTATCTCGCTCTAGCTCACTCAACAGGTGCAGCTGGAAAATATCTTGCAGCGACAAGCCCTCAGCGGGATCAATACTATCCATCAACCTACGGATTTGTTCAAGAAAGGCAGGGTCCAAATAAATCCACTGCCCGCGGAAACGAACTAATCGTTCATTGCGCGTTAGCAAGCTGTTGAATTCCGCTTCGCTTAGCTCGGAATCACCAATGGCGATACGCCAATCGAAATTAACGAGCGAGTTCATTCCGAATAAGGACTCGGTTTTGCCACCGCCGCCGGCTCCGCTGCCTGCTTCTGCAGCAACTTTGGCACTCAGGCGAGGCTTCCGCTTCGCCGCGGCTTCCCACCAAGCCGGCAACATGACGTTCCAGCCGTCTTCCAGCAAAATCCGGCTGTCCTTGGTCAGGAACGTCCAAGCCGAATCATCGCTCATCGGATGAGCGAGTAGTTCCCCGTCATCGGCCATACGGGGAAGTGCTTCTAACAAGCGCGTTACCCAGCCGGGTGCACGCTCCACCACATGCGGCGTCCACTCCGACGCCCATTGGCCTGAAGCTGTTCCATCCACGTGCAGTCGAATCGGAGTGAGCAGAGTGCTGTCGTGCTTGTCCTGCAGGACGAGTCGCAACCGCCAGTCTTCTTCAAGCTCATCAGGCTCAAGCAGTTGCAGCGCAGGGCGGAAAGGCGCTAAATCTGGTCGCCAACCCATGGCTGAGAGCCATTCATTTTCCGTAAAAGCAGCGGGGGAATCGTCCGCTGTGTTAGCTTTCCGATTGGTCGCAAATAAAGCCGGATAATCGCGACGTAAATCGGCCATTGCAGTCGCATCCGCATAATGTGCTTCTACCACTGCAGCCGAAAAGGCAGCGCGTAAACCAGTCTCGCCAAGGTCATCGATGCTCTCGAGCATTCGCGAATCCACGTCCGCAAGTTCATCCGCATTCCGATCCCAAGTCCATACTAACTGACCTTTGCGGAAATCCTCATAGCTTGGTAAATAGTGCCCTTTCTGAGCAGCTTGATAGAGAAGTGGAGCAAGATGCAACATCGTCTTTGAAGACTCTGTGCCCATTTCCCAACTGACAATATCCATGAAATTCGGCTCGGCAAAGAAGGCAAGAACCTGCTCAGCAGGGAGAATCGTCACGACAAGCTCGCCAGCTTGCTGCGTTTCTAATAAAGTGCCATAGAGCGAAGGTTCATGCCATGTGAATAAGAGCTTGCGGAAGTGGTCACCAGAGACGTCTCGGCCATCTTTAAAGCCCCAGAGCAAGGCATCTCCACTATCTGTTAAGGACATACATAGCGACATTTCGTGCAGTTTGGTGCTCATTCTAGCAGCTTCCCTTTCTTCAATTCTTCCTGCAATGCGCGCAGCCTGCTAAACCGACTGACGAATCGGGTGAAGAACGCTTCCCATCGTTCGGGTTGCTTCATTTTTTTATATACCTTTTCCAAACGTTTCAGGAGCCGTACTGCCGATTTGTAGTCATGTCGGTTTTTGAGCCGAATATAGTGCTCCACCGCTTGGTGATAATAAGGTAGTAGTAGCTCAGGAGACTCCTTCTCAATGGGTTGCAGCACATGAACGCGATGTGTAAAAGGGTCGTAGCCCTGTGCAATTTGCATCTCAATCCACGGCTTCCATTGGCGCTTCTCATAGTAGAGATCTTCAATTATGCGGTAAGTTGTTGGCAAAAGCTCTCCTAACGACTGCCACATGTCAGCTTCGGCTTCAGGCCGTTCAGCGACGACCAGCTTCCAATAGGAGACGTAGGCGTCAACTTCGAGATGTCTTTTTCCCTGATAGAAAGAACTCAATCTAAGCAACCAATGAACCATCTCTTGCCAATCCTGAGCGTGCTTCATGTAGTCAAGGAACGGTACGAACAGAAGCGTTGGCGCTTCCTTGAATGTTGCGTGTGAGACTAATGTATCCCAGGCCTGACGTGAGTTCCCTGGACGAAGATACAGATACGCTCGTCCTGCACATAGGGAAAAGGAGAGATCTGCCGCTTCCATTTCTTCGAAAGCTGTTATCTCTGAAGCGATGAGGCTTGCCTCAATGGGGACATGATAAGCCCAGAACGTCGTAAACACCCTGAAGTGATGCAGCTTCTTCGGTGATTCGATCGCCATTTGCCCGCGAAGATAAGCGGAAGTCTGAGTTAATCTCTGCTCATGCTGCCCAACATTCAACGTCTTGGCCGTTTCTTTCAACCACTCATCCAGCTCATCACTCAAATGATAGACGGTTGCAGCCGTGAAAAAGGTGATACCAGCTTGGGCGTTCTGCTCTACGATTTTGCGTAAAATGAACAATCGCTGATGGAATTCGAAATAAAACAGGTCCGCTTCAGAGAACGGAATCGATCTACGCTTGAGATTCGCGAATTGCCCCCTCAGCAATTCAACATAGTTCCATTGATCATAGGAGGGCTTGAGGTGAAAGGTGTAGTGCTCCATGAACTTGTGCCAACCATCCACAGTCATCCCTGGAAGTTGCTCCAAATTTGATGCGTTGGAGGATTGCGCAGCTACGCGTTTCAACGCCATTTTGGCATTCATGATTTGGGAGGCTGGATAGCCTTGGCGATCAGCCAGCTCCATTAAGGTTGCCGCAACATGTTTGCAGGAGGTCTTAACAGGGCAGGTGCAAGAGCTGGCTTTCAATTGATTCAGGTCAATCGCAACCTGACATTTCTCGCCAAACTCCTCCACGACGGCGTTAACCTTCCTCAGCTCTGTAGTTATATTCAATGACGTTACCATTTGCTGTTTATAAAAATGAAAGCCCCGACTTAACGTAACTTCGTTGTACGTTTCGGCCACATATTCAAGCAATTTCGACCATTGGTCATCATTCAAAATAGGTGTAGAAGACATGAATTAACTCCTTTTGGTTCGTACGATAAGAACACATGTCTCTATTATAAAATGCCAGAACTAACTTGTAAATTTAATAGGGGTCAAACGATTGTTTCAGCTGTGATTTTGATGCCATTTGTTTGGATGTTGACGACATCGCTCAAGGATCAGACACTACCGATTGCCATGAAGTTATTCACCGATACAGCAGGTACGGATTGGCACTTGTTAATGGCAGCTTCCATGATGGCCACCGTACCTACTTGACAATTCATACTGTAATTATTATAATTACAGTATGAATTAACATTTCGAGTGAAGGTGGCGAGGCGTATGTTGAATGTTGCAATTGGTGATTKGGTAGTCGCAACAACAAGTGAAGATGAAATGGTTCATGGGTATGTGGGAGCGATCGCTTGGCAGCATGGTGTCGCCTTCGTTCATGTCATTGCTTCGGATCAAGATGACATTATTGGACATCAAATTGAAGTGAAACTCTCCAGTGTGAAGACACTACCAATAAGCGGACTTGATTCAGAAGATGGCGTACGCAGCATGATTGACATTGCTCTAGGCATCAAGGATGAGATGTGGTTTATGGAGCTAACCGATACGTTACTTTCCTTACAGTCTAATGGATCCAAGACGACCCAAGACAATGTGATCACCGGTTTCTATGCGAACCGTTTGGGCGTGGATCAGCTGTAATGGTTGGAGAAAGCTCAATATGTAAATGAAAGGAGCTAAGCTGCTTATGCGCTTAGCTCCTTATTTGTGACCATGAAAATGAACCGATGAAGGGGAACGTAGGTGTGCTATTTTACGGAAATCGTTCGATACGGGCTCCAAGGGGAACGTAGATGCACTATCTAGCTTATTTTTGAGATTAATAATGCTTTTCGGAGAAATAAGGCACTGTAGTTCCCCTTCGATGACGATTTAACTGATTTTCTCACAAATAGTGAACCCTCGTTCCCTCCCAGTAGGGATGGGGTTGAGACAACACAGTGCACTATTGCGATGCTGTGTTCTCCTTAGCGGCCGTATTGACCGCGGACTTCGCGGCTGGCACACCTTTCGCGACTTCGGCTGCGAATAGTGTCTGCATTTCGTCGACTTTTTTAGCGTCGGCTGCTTCTATTTTATCCGCGAAGTATTTCTCGACGAAAAGCTCCCAGGTCGGAACGACCTTTTGCATATGGATGGTTTTTACGGCTGTTTTGATCAGCCTGCGTTCCTTGGCATTCGTGTACATGTCCACATACTGTTGCTTGCGGTCAAAATCCAGTTCGGAGAAGATCGAGCGGAATACTTCCGCTGTCATCTTCGCATCGTCTAACGCTCTGTGAGCCGTGCCCTCAGCGGCGATGTTCAAATCAACAAGCGCGGCTTCGACGCTGACGTCATTCGTTACTTTTTTGAAGCGGGTGAACCCTTTCAATAAGTCGAAATAGTGAGCCGCCATCCAATACGCATCATCTAACTTATGCATTCGTGTATCAAACACGATTCGCTTGAGATCTTCGCCGCCCCAAGTGACCAGCAACAATTCTTCACTCCGTCCAAGCCAAGCTAAGAAGTCGGTAATCACTTTGCGGAAACCAGCCGCTTCGTCAATATCTTCTTGGGGAATCCCGGTTTTCTTTTTAATAAATGCATTCAATTTAGAGAAATATACTGGCTTAATCAAGGCTGAGAATTCATCTACTTGCTGAAGAGAAGCATCTAAACGAACTGCACCGATCTCAATTACTTCCATAGGTAAATCACTGGCAAACTTGCGGCCGTTAAATTCGATATCTAATATAATGTAATCCATGATGTGCCCCCGTTTCTTCCTATCCTATCATTTTAGCAGAAAAAGCTTAGGTTGCCAGCTTCTGTTTACGATAGACCGCACGCAGCACCAGACTTAACAAGAATCCAGAGAATGACAAGACCGACACCCAGATAAATAACGTGTGTACACCAAAGGTCTGATAGAACCATCCACCAAGATAAGAAGCGACGATACCCGAGACCCCGAAGAAGATGATTGCTAGCACGGTTTGTCCCGTTGCACGCCACTCCTCAGGGACAATCTGATACAAGTACTGAATCGCGGCTGAGTAAAAAATAGGGAATGTGAACGTTTGGAGAAGCTGAATCGCAACAAGCACATGGGGATCCGTTACCCAAGCGCTGATGAAGAAGCGCAAGAAGTAGAAGAACGCAGCGAATGAAATAAGCGCTAATTCTTTACCTTTTCGAAGCCACCAGAAGCTTATAGCGAATACTAGAATTTCACTCCCAGCTGCTAAGAAAAAGGCAATGCCAACCAAATGATTACTGCCGCCTAATTCACGGATATAGACACCAAGAAATGTATCGTTAATCCGCTGCGGGACTGCACAAATGAAGATTAAAACCATAAACCAAATGGTTTCTTTATTACTTAGAAAATTTCGCAGACTGCGCAGTGAGATGGGCTTCCCAGTCACAGGCGCATCAGGCAGCGCGAAGCATATGATCAAGCTCAATATACCAATGCCGCCAAACAGGTAGGCCAAGCTATGGATACCGAAATACTGCGCCGCATAGCCTACAATTAACGACATCACAGCGTAGCCGACTGCACCGAATGTACGTATGGAACCATAACTCGTGCCAAGCCGTTCTGCGGTCTGGAAGTTTAGGCTTTCTGTCAAAGGATCCAGCGGCATTAAGAAAAAGTAAAGCAGCATCGTAAATAGAAGAAGCACGATAAAGCTCTTGGAATCGTACAGCAAGTACCCGATGATGGTGGAACAGAAGAGAAGAAGTAACATGATTTTTTTGATCGTTTTCGTGCGATCGCTGATCATGCCCCATAGAGGCTGTGAAAAGATGGCGATGAAACCACCAGTTCCGATGATGAGACCAATTCGGGATGTGGAAAGTCCCTGCGCGTCCAAATAGACGGGTAGAAAAGAGACGAAGAGGGCAAGTAATGCGAAATACATAAAGTTAAACGATCGCAATAAATTGGATGAATGCATGATGACCTAACCTTCCTTGAAGTACTAGCACGATGCTGTCGTGAATGTACATTTTATCACGCTCAGCCAAAGTTGCAAAAAAAATTTATCAGGAGCGAAGCTGAGAGGGGTTCGTTCCTGTCACTTTTTTGAATTGGCGGCTAAAGAAATAAATACTTCGATAACCAAGCGCCTCAGCGACTTCACTGACATTCATCCCAAGCTTAAGCAAATAGGAGGCACGTTCAATTCTGGACTGAATGAGATACGATTCAATCGTCTGGCCCATGATTTCTTTGAATTTTAGGGAGAAATATCGTGGAGATAGATGAGCTTCTTTGGCTAAATCTTGAATGCTATGCTGCCGCCCGGGATCTTGCCGAATGTGAGCCGCGATATCCATCATGACTCGATTCATTGAGCGCGACGCTGGATCACCCTGAGGTTGATGGTCAGGTGCTTGACGTTCAAAAAGCAAAAGAATGAGTTTGAGCAACGTTTTCGCTTCTTCTTCATGCCCATACGCTTTGGTATGTCGTACTTGTACGAAACGATCTAGATAGCTCTCGTGGAACTCAGTGGGATCGAAATGGACGAAAGATGGCAGAGACATTGGGTACGAATGATCCCCTTCAGCAGAGAAATGGATATACGTAACGGTCAGAGGACGTTCGGGATTATGCTTCGCACTGGACAAGTCCCCTGGCTTAAACAAGAAACAATCACCGCTACTCACGTGGTAACGTTTGCTATTTAAGGTGACCTCACCTTCACCATCCCATACATACCAGAAATCGAAGTCTTGGAAAGGCTCATGCTCACGGCTGCTCCATTTCCAATTCACCTCACAAATGGTCTTACCGAAATAGCTATTGAGCTCTAGCACCTGGGATGAGAAAACTGACATGCAAGATCACTGCCCCTCTATGTAAAATAGTGCAAATTGTATGGTGTTTGAATGCATTTATTTTACTATGTTCTATTCATATAATAAAGATATGAATCGTTAAATTATTTAAACGGAGGGGTTACCGTTATGCCTAGAACTGAACCAACCGATCAATCTCCTGAAGAAATTTCGGCAAAGCTTTACCGTTACGACCGTATTGCAGATAAAATTGAGGGTGGTAACAATTGGAATGAGTCTCATCTCGCCGATTATTGGAGAAATGGCTTCGCGGCGGTCGAACATGTATTAGATGAAGAAGAAATTCAGAATTCGAAAGAAGCTTTGTATGACCTTATTTTTAAAGATAATAAAGGGGCACTCATCCAATTCTCAAAGCCGAAAAGTGAATTGAAAACGGACGAAGAGAGGGAACTATCGGTTAGAAAGGTACACGAGTTCGTTCAGGTGGACGAACGCTTGCGATGGATTGCGGAGCATCCTGCGATCCTTGCCATCGTTCAAGATATTCTAGGAGAAACACCGCGGCTTGTTCAGGATATGGCATTGCTTAAACCTCCGCATGGTGGAGGGGAGAAGCCGTGGCATCAAGATATGGCCTATGGGAATTTGGCATATGAGAAACCTGTGGTTGGTGTGTGGATCGCACTAGATGAAGCAGCGCTTGATAATGGTTGTATGCATGTCATCCCTGGTTCACATGCCGATGGGGCAACACCACATTATGCCATTCGAGACTGGCAGCTGTGTGATACGCATGTACAAGTAGAAAGAGATGTCGCTGTGCCTTTATTACCTGGAGGTATATTATTGTTCCACGGGTTACTCAAGCACGGTACGCCTTATAATCTATCTACGAAGAAACGTCGCGCGTTGCAGTTCCATTATGTAGGCGAATCAGCCATTAAACTTACACCGAAAGAGTATAAACGATTTTTTACCAATGAGATGAGCGGCGCTGAGTGCTAGCTGTAGGGAGTCCTCTTTCCGATAGTAGGAAAGGGGCTTTTTTTCATGTTTCAGCGAGCCTGCACCATATGAAAATCAAATGAATACTTATATTATGGTCATTTTAAAAGGGGCGAGTTGAAAGGGGGAAATGGGATGCCTTCACTTATTTCAATCGTCATGCTGACATGGAATGGATTGAAATTTACGAAAGAATGCGTAGAAAGTATTTTGCGACATGCCGATGACAACATAGAGATTCAATTCGTGTTTGTAGACAATGGATCGACGGATGGTACTGTGGAGTACTTACAAACAATTCCTTCCTCTAAGCTCATATGTAATGAGGATAATAAAGGGTTTGCCGCTGGAAACAACCAAGGGATCGCAGAAGCTGACGGTGAATACATTTGTTTGCTGAATAACGATACCGTTGTTACCGAAGGTTGGTTAATTCGTTTACTGGGATGCCTTCAAAAGAATCCAAACATCGCTATCGTTGGGCCCCGTTCTAATAATGTCGCTTGGTCGCAGCTCGTCTATAATGTTCCCTATAAGTCCTCTGCTGAGATGGAGGTTTTTGCCTCCCATTGGTCGCTGATGCATAAAGATCAAGGCTTCTTCCCTCATAAATTAATCGGGCATTGCATGCTTTTTCATAAAGATCTTATTCGAACAATAGGTGGGCTGGACGAAAGGTTTTTCCCAGGCAATTATGAAGATGACGATTTCTGTTTACGAGCCCGTGTCAGCGGTCAAATTCTGTGGGTAGCGAATGATGTTTACATTCATCACTATGGAGGAAGTACGTTCCAATCGAACAAAACGAATTATTCAGCAAGCGCCTACTCGAATGCAGAACGATTTGCCAGAAAGTGGTCGTTAGGCATAACGGGTTTAGAGCTGGATCAATTCGGATACAATCCCTCAGAGCTTGTAGAGAGAGAGAAGCCTTTTCGAATAGAACGACATTATATACCTATTAGTAAGAAGTAGTATCTCATTGGGAATCTTGTAGGAGGAAAAGGAATGAGGATTGCACTGATAAGTCCCGATTATCTTCCTGTCCCACCCGTAAAATACGGCGGCATAGAGCGAGTTGTTTATACGCTGGCAGAGGAGCTAGTAGATCGGGGGCATGAAGTTATTCTTTATGCTCCCTTTGGAAGTCAGGTTCGAGGAAAGTTAATGCCTTATTTGCACGAGGGGCATGACATGTGGCGAATTCCTGGCTTTGTCAAGCTAACATTGCCACCAGGGGTTGATATCATTCATGACCACACGCAGCTCTCCGTTGTAGGGCAAAAGAAACTCGCGGTACCAACGGTTTGTACGATTCATAATCCATTAACCAATCCGGTTAAACATGCCGTCTATTTAAGCAAAAGACATCGGGACTTGTTCGGCACCCCACATGATCACGTCGTTTATAACGGATTAAACCCGGATGAATTTCAATTCTCCGATCAAAAAGATGATTATCTGCTGTTCATTGGAGCTATTATTCCTTATAAAGGCGTCCATCATGCGATTGAAGCGGCAGAGCGAGCGGGCCAAAGGTTAATTATAGCTGGACCGGTCTATGATCATGACTATTTCCATAAAGAGATTCTCTCCAAGACCTTGTCGAATCCATCTATTCAATATGTCGGTGAAGTCGGAGGGCAAGCTCGACAAGATTTATTGAAGCATGCCAGATGCATGTTATTTCCGACACTGGTTGAGGAGCCATTTGGTCTCGTCATGACGGAAGCTATGGCCTGTGGAACACCTGTCTTGGCCTTGCCAAATGGATCTGTTCCTGAAGTAATGAGCGGGTTTCCTCAATTGATATGCCGCTCTGTCGAAGAGATGACGAATAAATTGATCCATGAGACACTTCCGGATCCATATGAGCTCCGCGAATATGTCCTCGAGCATTTTACAACAAGTGCGATGACCGACAAATATCTCGAGATTTACCAATGCATTATTGATGAAGAAAGTTGATGTAAACGATAAACAGCGGCTGTGCCTCGTATCATAAGGCGCAGCCGCTGTTTCTTTCTCATTCTGTGGATTCAGAGTTCTCCGATATTTGCAGAACGGACTCAAGATACTTTTTATTATGGAGGATATTTCGATCTTTGGGTCTGAAGGTGCGGGCAATTTCATTGTGCTTATAAGCATTTGCGTGTTCTCCTAGTTGGTCATAACAGACACAGAGCTGTAAATGTGGCAGCCAAGTTGAAAACTTAGGATTAGAAAATCCCCAATTGTGTGCAGGAACCTGTAGTTCTGTTGCTAATTTGTACCAAAACACGGCAGAATCGTATTGCTTTCGAGTTAAAAAATAATAGCCTAGACGACAACAGAACTCAGCACGCGGGCTGTCATATTGAAAGGATCGGAATACGGACTGTAGTTCCATTTCACTGTTGCCAAGGTGCTGGTAACAATCCGCTAGATTGCTGCAGGAGGAGATTTGATCCTCCACCCAGCCGTTTCCATTCGCAAGAAATTTATTGTAATAAATAATAGCTTTTGCGTACTTGTTATGATCTTTTAATTCATTCGCGTAGTAATATAAATCCCGAGGTGTGAAAGTCTCACCACGCAGCAGCCTGTTCTGAAATATTTTGAGATTCCTGTCGCTCTTTGTATGGATTCTGCAATGCGTAACGGTAATGTCAGAGTCCACAATATTTCCGTGAACCTCTAAATATTCGTGGATCGCGCCTATCCATTTGAACTGATTCTCCCGTTTCACCAACCGATTTCGCTTAAATCTGAAAGTCGGGGTGCCAAATTCATCAAAGGCATAATTATAAAACATCGTGACCGAATCGACGGAAGGCTCCAGATCTGCTTTTAACTTTATAAGCTTGTTACAATCTTCTTCTTTCAAAATATCATCCGCGTCCAGCCATAGAATGTAGTCTTTCGTGGCTCGCCGGAAAGCAAAGTTACGTGCTGCCGAGAAATCATCTATCCATTTAAAATCATAGATGTGATCCGTAAAGGAGCTTGCTATCGATTTCGTTTGGTCGGTAGAACCGGTATCTACGATGATGATCTCGTCAACTGCTTTGGCAACGGAAGATAAACAAGGCTGAAGTGTTTTCTCCT
This sequence comes from Paenibacillus sp. 2RAB27, assembly GCF_052115445.1. Lineage (NCBI taxonomy): Bacteria > Bacillati > Bacillota > Bacilli > Caryophanales > Paenibacillaceae > Paenibacillus > Paenibacillus sp. 2RAB27. The sequence continues at coordinate 11,579 of NZ_JBFRGR010000040.1, read as the reverse complement.
CATTTTTAACGATCATGCAAAGACTTATGGTAATCAACGTGTTCACTCGCTTTCTGTGTAGAGATAAAATCCAACCTGGTCTTTCTAAACTATTCATAGTTTCATGTTGAGGGCACGGCTTGTAAATGAAGTTATAGGGAACCAAATATCCTTTGGAAGAATATGGTGATCAAAAAGGAGTTGTGGCATGGAACGGTTTTTTGAAAAAATAATTAAACCTATTCTAATCAAATATGAGCCTTCTCACATTGTAGAAATTGGTGTCTTTTTAGCAGGTCGTTCAACGATTAAATTACTTGAGTTCTGTAAAATGATGAACAGTAAGCTAACAGTCATTGATCCTGCACCGGGATTTAATACTTATGCTTATGAAGCAGTATTTTCTGAGGAATTAGTCCTTCATAAAAAGCACAGTCTGGAAGTATTATCAGATCTCGAAACTGCTGATCTGGTTCTCATAGACGGAGACCACAATTGGTATACCGTATATCATGAATTAATGGCAATTGAGCAAATGGCAACTAGATCAGGTAAATTTCCGATTGTCATTCTTCATGATACGGAGTGGCCATACGGAAGACGTGATTCTTACTACTTTCCGAATACCATTCCTATCCAATATCGAAAACCGCATGCCCAAAAAGGGGTGAAAGCCGGCTCCAGTGATCTAGTTGAATCAGGGGGCATTAATGAAACCCAGTTCAATGCGATGAATGAATATGGGGAAGAAAACGGCGTGTTGACAGCAATAGAAGATTTTCTAAAGGTAACGGCTTTTTCTCTAAGCTTCCATCGCGTTTATACGAATAATGGATTAGGTATTCTTGTACCGAGTGATAATAGGGTAGATACGGTGATGCAGTATATTATGGATACATCAGGTTTATAAAAAAAGCGACTGCTCCCTATAAATTTGGGCGCAGCCGCTTCTTTTTGCGGTACATATGACTTGAAATCTATCAACTATGACATGTTCGAAATGTGTTTAGAAGTGCGTTGGGAGGTTCTAGTTCGAACTTTAGTACCTAATTCAATCAAGTATTTACAAAAAATGTTTTTTTTCATCATTTGTCCTCTCTCATTCGTCCATGCACTGAAAGTTTGTACACATATAATATACGAGGAAACTAGAGTAGTTTCATTTTAAGTAAGGGAGGTATGTCTCATTAAAAGAAACCGTATCTCGATTGCAGGTTACTAGCATTAAAATAATATGGAGGTGAAAGTACGTTGAGTAAACTTACTCAGTTAATGAATTTAATAGGAATCGTGGGAATAATGAACATCAAAAAAATTGAAATTGAGTATTTTAATGAGACTGAATTCAAATTGAAATTCGACATAGGCGATGGCACTATTCAAAGAATGTCTGAACTTAACAATTTTTTAGCACTCATTGATTGGATTCAGGTCGAGGAAATTGAAATTGAATTGTACAATGGAGGAAAAATTGAAATTGAATTTCCTTATGTAGGTGGTGTTACAGGAGCAACAGGCGCAACAGGAGCAGCAGGTGCGACAGGAGCTACAGGAGCTACAGGTGCAACGGGAACTACAGGTGCAACCGGAGCAACGGGACCAGCTGGTGGTCCACCGGGACCAACAGGAGCAACCGGAGCAACGGGACCAGCTGGTGGTCCACCGGGACCAACAGGAGCAACCGGAGCAACGGGTGCAACAGGAGCAGTTGGAGCGACCGGAGCAACAGGAGCAACAGGTGACACAGGAGCGACAGGGGCAACCGGAGCAACCGGAGCAACGGGTGACACAGGAGCGACAGGGGCAACCGGAGCAACCGGAGCAACGGGCGTAACAGGAGCAGTTGGAGCGACTGGAGCAACAGGCGCAACAGGAGCAGTTGGAGCGACCGGAGCAACAGGAGCAACAGGTGACACAGGAGCAACCGGAGCAACTGGACCAGCTGGTGGTCCACCGGGACCAACAGGAGCGACCGGAGCAACTGGTGACACAGGAGCTGTTGGAGCAACGGGAGCAACAGGAGCAACTGGTGCAACCGGTGACATAGGAGCAACCGGAGCAACGGGACCAATAGGTTCGATTCAACCCAACCCATTTGAAGTATTTGTTCAAGCAGGGGCAGTTGGAGGAGATGGTACACAGGCTAGTCCATTTGGTACAATACAACAAGGTGTGACAGCTGTATCCCCAACAGGAATAGTTCATATATTAGGTGGCACTTATCCTCTTGTTTCACAAATAGTAATTAATAAAGCTGGGGTAACATTAAGAGGATATCCTAATACATTAATATCGTTACAAGCTGCCGTAATTCCTTTTCTTGTTACGGGAAATGGTGTAACAATAGACGGATTGACAATTACCAGTGATGTTCCTTATGCGACTGAGTTTATTCAACTAGCCGGAACAAATCATATGCTTACTAATAATATTATTTATGGACCGCCTCAAGCAGGTCCATCAACAGGTTGGGTAGTAAATCGTGGATTTGTAACGCAATCTAATGTGATAGATCTAATTGTTCAAAATAATATTTTTTATTCACTAAGGCAACCAGCTTATTTAAATCCAAATTCAACTGGTCAAATCATTAGTAATGTAGTTTATAATACTCGCGGATTTGTAGTTGATCAGGCGATCTTTGTCTTTTCAGGCAACTCATGGGGAATTCCAATAAATGCAGTTGATATTGCATTGTTATCTGGAACAATAGCTGGTACGCCTTACGATCCTTTGACAGTGTTATCATCCAATAATAGCAATGCTACAATTAGTGATCAAAGGTAAATTGAGCAGGGTATCCGCAGTTTTGCGGATGCCTTTTTTACGTCCAGAGAGAGGCTTACTGAGCAACGAGAGAAACAGGTGCATTAGGACCTACTGGTCCAAAAGGACTGACAGGAGAGAGAGGGGAAAGAGGACATTGTGGAGTGCATTATTCCAGCTCCAGTTCAAGTTCAGATATCGATGATGAAGATTAACGTATTTAATAACTTTATCTCCTGAATTTAAGATAAGATCCTCCTTTCATAATGCGAAAGGGGATCTTATCTGTTTGAAACCATAATAACTGGAAGTGGTGCAGATGGTTAAGGGATTCTAGCAGCCGTTGAAAACTTGCAGCAGTGGATCTGTGCCGTGCCATATCGTCTGACAAGCATAGACAAGACGGTTAGATTGGCCCAATTACTTGGTGAAATCCACATTCTCTTTCAAAAGGTTATTAACCTTCTTTTGGGCCTTTTTATTACGGAGCAGTGAAGTGGGAGCAAGAGTACGAAGAAGCTCTTGGTTACTTAGAGAGCTGGAAGATCGGCAACCTAAAAGATGATGCGTGCCTATCTTAACCAGAATAGGCTCTTAGATCAAAAAAAGAAGTTAATGTATCTAGCTTTGGATTTTCCTCACAATTTTTGCCGGAACCTGATTTGGGGTAAATTCACACGAATGTGTTGGCACATCATAATACCGTTGATCCGAATGTACTACATTAATAATAGCTAGCTCCTTTCAAATTGATAACAGGTCTGTAGCGAATTCCATACTGCCTTGCAACCACGTTTAATCCTATCATTATTTCAGAAACACATTTTCATTACATATAGTCATATGCATATTTTGTAATGGACAACCATCTATTGCCAAAAAGTACAGACAAACCTCTGGGATAATCCGTATGATGAAGCATCACAGGAGGTGTTGTAGTTGAGTCTCTTAGTTGGCAAAAAGAAAAGTACCATGACAGTGAAAAAGCGTACAATTATTAAAAAAGGTGGAGCAAAGCTCCATAAAGTAAGTGGATGCGGTTGTCAGAAACGTAAGAAAAAAGTGAGAAAACACTGCCGCAAGATTGTCATCGTAAAGATCAAGCGGAGATGCTGTAAAAAAGGTCCTAAAGGAAATCGCGGTCCCCGAGGTTTCAGAGGCTTTACTGGAGCAGCTGGAGCAGCTGGTGCAACTGGTGCAACTGGAGCAACTGGAGCAAATGGTGCAATAGGAGCAACAGGTGCAACTGGAGCAACTGGAGCAATAGGAGCAACAGGTGCAACAGGAGCAACGGGGCAAAGAGGGAAAAAAGGTGAAGATGGCGATAGAGGCAAGAGAGGCCATACAGGACCAACGGGGTCACAGGGTGCGGCAGGAGCTACTGGAGCAACAGGACCATACGGAATTGGGGGCACTGGACCAACCGGGGCACCAGGATCAGCAGGTGCAATGGGACCAGTGGGACCAATGGGGCCGATGGGTCCAATGGGTATAGGTGCAACGGGAGCAACCGGAGCAATAGGTCCGATAGGACCAACGGGTCCAGGGGTAGGAGAAACAGGAGCTACTGGAGCAACAGGTGCGCCAGGAGTAGCAGGAGCAACAGGAGCCACGGGAGCAGCAGGAGCAGCAGGAGCAGCAGGAGCAACCGGAGCCACCGGTGCAGCAGGAGCAGCAGGAGTAGTAGGAGCAACCGGAGCCACGGGAGCAGCAGGAGCAGTAGGAGCAACCGGAGCAACTGGAGCAGCTGGACCGGGTGCAATTATTCCGTTTGCATCAGGCACTCCAGTAGCATTAGCCTCTGTTTTAGGTGGCTTACTCAGCACGGGTGGCCTTATCGGATTCGGAAGTTCAATCGATAATGTTGTTGTTGGTGGGACAACTATTAATCTCTCAGCCAGTGGAGGACTTCTTGACTTCGCATTCTCGGTGCCTCGCGCCGGAACAGTCACATCCTTATCAGCATTCTTCAGTGTTACTGCTGGCGTCACGTTGGTAAGCCCAGTTACAATTACTGCAACCTTGTATAGAGCACCTGCTGGCAGCAACATATTCTCGCCGACAGCTGCTGTAGTTCCTTTAACACCGTCACTAGGCGGCTTGGTTACTATAGGTACTACAAGGAATGCAATGCTTCCGTTTAATCTAGCAGTTGCCGCACAAGATCGCCTCTTAATGGTATTCTCACTCGATACAGGCGGACTGGACCTTTTGGAAACTGTAGTCGGCTTTGCTAGTGCAGGTATAACGATTAACTGATGTTTATTTAAATAGAGTTTATTTATTACAGAGCTCAATGTCACTATTATTCACTACCTATGACTATTGCTAGGTATGACTGATAGTAACTTGAGCTTTTTCGTGAGGTACTGGATTGATCTACAAATTGCCTCCTTGTATAGCGAGTTTTCATACTATTAAAAAAGGGCTACCATAATTGGTGAGCCCTCTTTCCATTGATAAATTACTCCATTTCGAATTCCTTCATTTTATTATAAAGCGTTCCACGCGAAATCCCGAGCAGCTTGGCTGCAGCACTCTTATTCCCAGCGGTTTTGGCTAATGCCTCTTCAATCAAAGTAATTTCATCAATCTCGCTAACGGTTTCTTTTAACGTCATCGTGGATGTTTCAGTGTCTTGAACTAAACTCGGCTGTTGCTCCTGAAGAGTGGTAGGCAGTTGGTCTATTGTAATAACATCATCTTCATTTAAAATAATGCAACGCTCGATCACATTTTTCAATTCCTGAATATTTCCCGGCCAATCGTATTGCGTCAATGCTAGTATGACTTCTGGCGCTAATGTAGGAACTGGTTTCTGGTAATGCATCGAAAACTGTTTGAGATACATATGAACCATCGCAGGAATATCCTCGACACGCTCGCGAAGAGGCGGAATTCGAATGGACACGACATTCAGAGCGTAATAGAGATCAGTTCGAAATTCATGAGAAGCAAGTTTGCTGGCCAAATCTTGTGTCGTTGCAATAATGATGCGCGTCCTTACATGAATTGGCTGGTTCCCGCCAGAGCGGACAAGCGTTTGCTGGGTGATGTAGCGATACAGCTTGGCTTGGAGCTCGAGGGACATTTTCTCAATATCGTTAATAAACAGTGTACCCTCTTTGGCCAATTCTAATTTACCGGGCTGACCACTTTCACTTCCACTGAAAGCCCCACCTTGATAACCGAATAGTTCGGTTTCCAAAATCCCCGCAGGCACAACACCACAATGTACGGTTACAAAAGGCTGYGCCGAGCGCGAGCTGGACTGATGTATGATTTGCGCCAGCTGCTCTTTACCAACCCCCGATTCACCAATTAACAGGACGGGAGTTTCGGTGGCTGCGACTTTTTTGGCCCATTGGATGACCTTGCCGATAGCCGGACCTTTTCCTTTGATAAGGGCAAACGGATCTTCCTGCGATGCTTCAAAAGGGAGCCCTACGGACTCGACTGTTGTCAATTGTTCGTTCAATCGCACCAATTGTGTAATATCTTGTTCTGTTGCAATGCCACCGATGATCGTACCCGCGGCATCTTTGATTGGGGAAGCATTAATGAGGACATGTGTTTCTGGCCTCGGACGATGATACGTATTGCGGATGAGCCGGCCTTCATCTAACATTTTCAAAACCATCAAGGTTTCCACGTCAAAATGTTCCCCGATCCGCTTGCCAACAATGTCTGCACGCGGCAGCCCATAGAGCTCTTCTGCAACTGGGTTCCAGCAAATCACGGCACCATCCCGATCAACTACGGTTACGGCGTCAGTCACTGTATCTGCAAGCGCAGTAAAGTAAGCGTGCCACTTCTGCCGCTCTTTCAAAGCGTAATTCGCATACGCATGTAAGGTGAGATAGCCTGTGATTGTGCCTGTGTCATTCGTGCATAGGATGTGTCTTTTCGTTCCTTGTGGAAGCTCTAGATCTTGTGTTGCTGTGGTTAGTTTCGCTAGGGGATGCTGCTGTGTGTTGAAATAAGATGTCATTAGAAGTAACTCAGCCACATTGACAGCAGTAAAGGCATGCATAAGTTCGGCATCCTCAGGTGTAAATAGCGCAACCGTGTGATTATTATGAACGAGTACGGCAGTGCCACTGTGCAGAACCGTAATAACTTCAGTAAGTTTCGTCTCTATTGGAAGTGTTTGAATCTGTGTGTGTAATGGAAAGTGTTCAGGCATGAACATGTTAACCCTCTTTTAGCCGTCATATTTGGTTTTAATTTACCATGAAAAGGTAGGTGATTCAACACATCTTGGCCCTTAGGTGAATATTGTACAGATATGGATGGGTTTAAGGCTTTTTTGTACAAGTTAAAAAATATTTTTGAACAAATAGTGTTCATATTTGAAAATAAAGTGTATAATTCGATTATATATTAAACATAAGTGCACAAATTCTTCTTGGAGGCAACCACAGATGGAACTCATGATGCGTAATATGTTTCAATCCCTTGGCAAAAGTCGTGCAGCCAATCGCTTAGCGAAGAAATATGGACTCCGATTTGGTGCTGCGCGCTTTGTAGCAGGTGAGACGATTCAGCAATCGATCAACGCCGTGCGTGGTTTGAATCAAGATGGGCGCTTGGCGACGTTGGACCATTTAGGCGAGTTTGTTTTTAACGAGGAAGAAGCGTTAGAATCGGCTGCGATGTGTATCCAAACCCTCGACGCGATAGCGGAGTCGGGTGTTCGCTCCAATTTATCGTTGAAAATGACATCTTTAGGGCTTGATATTAGCCGAGAACTTTGCGTAAGCAGCATGAAACGGATTCTAGATCGTGCGCGGATGCATGGTAATTTTGTCCGGATTGATATGGAGGATTATGCGCATTGTCAGGTTTCATTAGATATTTATCGTGAGCTGCGTGAAGAATACAACAATGTCGGGATTGTGATTCAGGCTTATCTGTTCCGCACCCAGAAGGATATCGATGATTTGCATGAGCTTGGCGCGAATTTGCGATTGGTGAAGGGAGCCTATAAGGAGTCTCCTGAGGTTGCATTTCCAGAGAAAAGTGCTGTCGATGAGAATTACAAAGTGATTATTCAGAAGCATCTGTTGAACGGACATTATACAGCTGTCGCAAGTCATGATGAGGCAATTATCAATTTCACGAAACAATTCGTGAGCACTCATAACATCGGGAAAGATCAATTCGAGTTCCAAATGCTTTATGGGATCTGTGAAGATTTGCAAAAGCAACTAGTGAAAGAGGGTTACCGCGTTCGTATTTATGTGCCGTATGGCGTGGATTGGTTCGGTTATTTCATGAGAAGGTTAGCAGAGCGGCCAGCCAATGTCTGGTTTGTGCTTAAAAATATGTTCAAATAAACACGGGTAAATACATTTAAAATAGCTTTCTATTCGGAGAGGAGCCATTATACATGACTACATTATCAACTAAGGTTATTCCTTACGCGAATGAACCGTTTACGAATTTTGCACTAGAGGACAATGTGAAGGCAATGCAAGCGGCGATCGCGAAGGTGAAAGGCGAGCTTGGACGCGAGTACCCGCTATATATTGGTGCTGAGAAGGTCATGACTGAAGCGAAAATTACATCGATCAATCCAGGTAATGTGGATGAAGTGATCGGGTACGTGAGTAAGGCTGATCAGGCTTTGGCTGAAAAAGCAATGAACACCGCACTCGAAACGTTCGTGTCCTGGAAAAGAGTACCTGCAAGAGAGCGTGCGGAATATTTGTTCAAAGCGGCTGCTCTTATGCGTGAGCGCAAGCATGAATTCTCAGCTCTAATGATCTTGGAGTCCGGCAAAAACTACGTAGAAGCCGATGTCGATACCGCGGAAGCGATCGATTTCATCGAGTTCTATGCGCGTGAAATGATCCGTTTGAGTGGGATCAATGAGACACAACCTTTGGTGAGAATTCCCGGTGAGAACAACCAGATTTCCTACATCCCACTTGGTGTTGGCGTTGTGATTCCACCTTGGAATTTCCCGCTTGCAATCTGTGTAGGTATGACGGTATCTGCTGTTGTTTCGGGGAATACGGTGCTGTTGAAGCCAGCATCTACGACTCCTGTTATCGCACATAAATTCGTAGCTTTGATGGAGGAAGTAGGTCTGCCAGCGGGCGTGATCAACTTTATCCCTGGCAGCGGTGCTGAAGTTGGCGACTACTTGACGACGCATCCGAAGACACGTTTCATTTCCTTCACGGGGTCGAAAGAAATTGGCTTACGGATTAACCGTTTGGCTGCTGATGTAGCCCCGGGACAAATTTGGATTAAGCGAGTCATCGCTGAAATGGGTGGAAAAGACGGCATCGTCGTCGACGAAACGGCGGATTTGGATGCAGCTGCGGCTGCGATTGTGGCTTCGGCTTTTGGCTTCCAAGGACAGAAATGCTCCGCGGGTTCCCGCGCCATCATCGTAGAGTCGGTTTACGATGAAGTGGTCGAGAAGGTTGTCGCCTACACGAACAGACTACAAAGCGGTCTGCCGGAGTTAAACTTCGCGGCAGGTCCGGTGATTGATAAAGCATCGTATGAGCGGATTTTGGACTACATCGAAGTTGGCAAAAGCGAGGGCACGCTGCTAGTTGGCGGCGGCAAAGCGGAAGGTAACGGCTATTATATTCAGCCAACCGTGTTCGGGGATGTGAGCGGCAAGGCGCGCTTGATGCAGGAAGAGATCTTCGGGCCTGTGCTCGCGATTGCGAAAGCAAAGGATTGGAAGGAAGCAATTGCGATGTACAACGAGACGGAGTTCGGGTTGACGGGGTCGTACTTCTCCACGGACGAAGATCGCATCGCAAAAGCGTTGGAGACCGTGCATTGCGGTAACTTGTACATCAACCGCAAATGTACAGGAGCGCTTGTCGGCGTACATCCCTTCGGCGGGTTCAACATGTCCGGTACGGATTCCAAAGCAGGCGGTTACGATTACTTGATGTTGCTGACGCAAGCGAAGTTGACTTCCCGTAAGGTGTAGGAATTAATTGCCGGCTGAATAGCAGGCGACAATATTTATAGGCAGCCCCACTTCGGATGAAGTGGGGTTTTTATGTTTTAGCGTGCCTATCAAAGCTAAGCACAACTAAATTTATGAAATTTAAAACGAGGTAAGAGAACAAGTCGCTTCGTAGCTAACAGGCAACTGGTGGAGAGATCTTAAGGTTGAAGCCCACGCTCGTCCGATATGTGGACGATCTGGTTATCCTTCGAAGAACCAAAGAGAAAACTTGAAGAGCTTTGCTTACCTTATTTTTTTGGTGCTTGAAATGACTCTATACTCTCCATCAAAAATGTCCTCCGCTTCTCGATAAAAGAAAGAATGAATCCTCGCTCGCCTAAAAATATGCCATCGCCGTCTTTTTTATTAGGATCGAGATGGATAAATGGATGAAGCAATTGCTGCAGTGAAATAATTTCAGGCTCCAGTGCCGTCTCTGTAAAATGCTCGCGAAAAATGGCATGCAAAAGACTACAATATGATAAGCGAAATGAAGACACATCCAAGATACGCGCAGTGAGTGTATTAAACCCCTCTATCGGAAGATACGTATGCTTCAGTACGTGTCCGTTCACATTTCTTCCCCAGGTTGCGTCGTAATCCCACGGAATGATAGTAAACCGTTCTGTTTCTCTATTGCGGTATAAAGCGTAATTATGAATAAAGCCGTCGAAGTTTTGAGTGCATACGGCTCCTGCTAACCAGCGAAGGTAACTATCGACATCCAACAGTTTTTCAATTTCGGATTCAAATTGAGCGACTGTGGTTGTGTTGATTTTATAAATAAACGTGCGTAAATCGGCATCGTCTGCAGTCGTTCCGCACTTTCTCATATACCCTTCTTCAAGGGAGTCTTTAACTTCAGAGGTTTTAGGATTAAGAAGCGAGAAATTGGCCTTCGAATTTATGGCGTAATAAATCGGCCCGTCGGGCAATTCTCTTGTTTGTAAAAAAAGATCATCTACAGATTCAAGCTTCAAATATATACCGGCAAATTGTTCATTGATGTACAGCAGCACATGGTAGGTTTGTGGTGATAGGGTTCCGATACGGGTAAAAAAGTCAAAGGAAAGTTTGTTTCGTATGAATGAGGGGTCTGCATATTCGGCATTAAGATGAAATTCTTGTTCTCCCTTGTAAACCATTGGTGAAATGAACTTGACCTGGAACGATTTTTTTGGAAATTTACGGGTATGTGAGCCACGATAGGCCAGCTTTATTTGATATTCATCTTGATTAAGGCGAAGGACTGCCGGGATCCATAGCTCTAAGTAGATGTTCTTGTTTAATTTTTCTAGCTGCTCGGGAATAGCAGTAATGTGAAAATGTGGGATAGAAAGATTATCGTTGATGCTCATTCTGCCACCTCTTGTAAGTAGTATTTTTACATAATATAGTATTAAGATTTCATGCGATATGTCACTCTACTAGGGGAATGATTGTTTTCTCATCCAGCCCTCGCAAAATATATTCTAGCTCATAAACTATTAAAACAATGGGAAGAGGTGGAATATTTGGAGCGATTAAATAAAGAGGAAATTAAACAAGTCCTCGATTCGATTGAACCAGAGTTACAAATTTATATGAGTAATAATCCGAAAAAATCGAGTTCACATTGTTGTTGTACGACAACGTCTACGACAACAACTACGACAACAACTACGACCTCAAAGTGTTGTAAGAGAGGGAAGAGAGGAGCAACAGGAGCAGCAGGAGCAACTGGAGGTACAGGAGCAACAGGAGCAGCAGGAGCAACTGGAGGTACAGGAGCAACAGGAGCAGCAGGAGCGACTGGAGGTACAGGAGCAGCAGGAGCAACCGGAGCAGCGGGAGCAACTGGAGCAGCAGG
>NZ_JBFRGR010000039.1:0-49331 GCF_052115445.1 Paenibacillus sp. 2RAB27 | reverse complement strand
GCGACTATGCAGCATATCCTCATCGTAACCGCCGCGAATCAACTGCAAAGCGGCTTCTTGCTTCATGTAGCTCTTGTTTTCTTTGGCTACCGTATCATTGGCAACATGTCGCTGTTCTTCCAGCACGATATCAATTGCTCCCCGCAGAGCATCTTCCAACTCTTCCACATCAATTGGTTTCTCGACATAACTAACCGCCTTCAAGGTTATCGCGGCTTTCAAATATTCTTTATCGGCATAGCCGCTCATAAAGACGATTTTGCACTGCGGGTACTTGCGGCGAAGATGAAAGGCAAGTTCGATGCCATCCATCCGCGGCATGCGAATATCAGTGAGCACGATGTCCGGTTTAAACTGTTCCGCAATAGCCACAGCATCCAGACCGTCTACAGCTTCATGGAGTTCGGTGATGCCAAGACGCTCCCAACTGACGGATTTGAGTACGCCTTCTCGCGTGAATTTCTCATCTTCTGCAAATAGAAGTTTCATGACAGGCAACCCCCCTTAGATGTAGCTATAGATTATCTCATATTTACACGCAATACCACTAGCTACAGGACGTATCTGCAAAAGTTACAGGGAATCGATATTTTGTCGGGTTATCACGTTCCAAGTAACCTGTTAATTTAGTTATAGGAGAGAGACAACTAGAAACGGATGGGGGAAAGGTAGAGATGAGAACAGGACTCCTGTATCGCATGAGATCCAAGAAAGCGCTGTTATTCATGATTGCGCCGGCTGTTATTTACTTCTTGCTGTTCAGCTATGTACCGATGGCAGGCATTGTGCTGGCGTTCAAGCAGTATCGCTATGATTTAGGAATAATGGGGTCCCCATGGGTAGGTTTGGACAACTTTAAGTTCTTCTTTATGACAGGAGATGCCTTCCGAGTAACCAGGAACACACTGCTGTACAATGCGGCATTCATTCTAATTAATAATGGTTTGCAAATTATTGTCGCCATCTTCATGGCGGAGATCGGGTCCAAGCTGTTTCGAAAAACAGCGCAAACGGTTATGTTTTTACCTTACTTTTTATCCTGGGTTGTCGTAGGGGCGGTTGCTTACAATTTGTTTAACTACGAGCATGGAACCGTAAACACGGTTCTGCGTGCGTTGCACATTCCTGAATTAGATATCTATACAACGACGGAGTATTGGAAATATATCTTGGTATTCTTCTCGGCTTGGAAAGCAGTGGGGTATGGCGCCGTGTTCTATATGGCCTCCATTCTGAGCATTGACCGTGAGACATATGAAGCAGCCGAAATCGATGGAGCCAACGTGTTCCAGCGCATTCGATACATCACCTTACCATCACTTCGACCAACGATTACAATACTTGTGCTGTTAGCGATTGGCGGCATTTTCCGTGGTGATTTTGGACTGTTCTATCAGCTTGTKGGTAATAACGGCCTGCTTTATGAAACGACAGATGTCATTGACACTTATGTATACCGCTCACTACTGGTCAATAATGAAATCGGCATGTCGTCTGCGATCGGTTTCTATCAATCCATTCTGTGTTTTGTAACCATCATGGTGACGAATTTCCTAGTACGTAAATCCGATAAAGATAATGCGTTATTCTAAACTTACAGCAACTTGCGAGGTGGAACTATGAGTACGACCAGTGTAAAAAAGAGTCAAATCGATCAGCGAATCTTGGATGCGGTTGGCTATGTCTTTATAGCAGTGATATGTTTGGCATGCTTGATTCCGTTCTTGCTCATCATCAGTGGCTCATTAACGAGTGAGTCATCGATTACTAGCGATGGGTTTCGCTTATGGCCAAAGGAATTTTCGTGGGATGCCTACACCTTCGCGCTCAAGCATCCACAGCAATTTGTGAGYTCGTATTTGTTGACCATCACTTTAACGGTGACAGGTACAGTTGTCGGATTATTTATTTCCGCGATGGCAGCGTATGTGCTGCAACGTCAGGATTTTGAATGGCGCAGCGGATTTTCGTTCTTCTTCTACTTTACGACGTTGTTTAACGGTGGACTTGTTCCCTGGTATATCTTAATGGTTAACTATTTACACATGAAGAATACCTTCTGGGCGCTGCTTGTCCCGCCATTGTTAAATGTGTTCTATATTATCATCTTACGAACGTTTCTGCGCAGCATCCCGGATGCGATTACTGAATCTGCCAAAATCGATGGAGCAGGGGATTTCACGATCTTCGTACGATTGATTATCCCTTTGGCTAAACCCGGTCTAGCTACGATTGGCTTGTTCACCGCGCTGAATTATTGGAACGATTGGTTTAACTCGTTGCTGTTTGTGCAGAATGAGAAACTGTACACCCTGCAATATTTGCTTTATAAAATGTTAGGAAATCTCGAAGGGATTCGCAAGGTGATGGCGATAACCGGTATGCAGGTAACTGACTTGCCTGGCGAGAGTTTGAAAATGGCCTTAGCCATTCTTGTAACGGGACCGATCATTTTCTTGTATCCGTTCGTACAGCGTTATTTCGTTCAAGGCTTGACAGTTGGAGCTGTAAAAGGGTAAAAAAGGGTAGCCCCGGGAATTCCTATTCCCGGTTTATCATAACTTATCTATCATTTATAAGGGGAGAATAACATGGCAAACACGAAGAAATTAGCCACACTCAGTCTGGCATCCTTATTTGCAATGGGAACTGTACTCACAGCTTGCAGCACCAAAGAAGCATCGCCTTCTCCAAGTACATCAGTGGTTCCACAAGCAAGCGCTTCCGCGACTGCAGCTGCTAATACGGGTATTGATACAAGCAAGGAAGTTAAGCTGAAAACGGTTCTGTTAGGCTCCAAGCCGAAGGCTTTTGATGAGGTATATGGGGAAGTCAATAAATTAATGAAGCAAAAGATTAATGCCACACTCGATATTAGCTTCTTGGATTGGGGCGAATATCAACAGAAATATCCTTTGATGTTTGCTGCGAATGAAGATTTCGATCTTGTCTTCTCAGCGACGTGGTCCTATTATGCTCAGCAAGCTACGAAGAATGGTTTCATGCCTTTGACGGAGGATCTAATCAAGAAATTCGCGCCAAAAACATGGGCCGAAGAGCCGAAGGTCGCTTGGGAGCAAGCGAAAATCAACGGGAAAATTTATATGATTCCACAGAACAATTTTGAATACAGCTATCATATGATCGGTATTCGTGGTGATCTGCGTCAGAAGTATAATTTGCCTGAGCTAAAGACGTATGATGATTATGTGAATTACTTGAAAGTAATCTCGGAGAAAGAGAAAGATTTCAAGCCAAGCATTGGAGTAAGTGAGTTTAATTCGGTAGAGTTGATTCAGCCGAACGAGTGGAACTTTGTCGTGCCGCAGCTGCCTATCGTGTATAAAGTAACAGAAGCAACAGGTAAGCTGTTTAGCTATGTAGATACACCAGAATTCGCTACATTCTCTAAGAAAATGTTCGATACCCAGAAGACCGGTGCATGGTCCCGTGATGCGATTGCGAACAAAGTAGATAAAACACAAGGTTTCAAAGATGGTAAGTTAGCTTCTGTCGAGTGGAACCTTGGAACTCTGCTGCGTACGAAATCCGAAATGCAAACGACGCATCCGGATTGGAAAGTGGAGCTATACGATCTAAGCGCAGACAAGAAACGTCTATCTAATCCATTCATCAACAATGGGATGTCCATTCACGCGGGTTCCAAGAACTATGAGCGTGCATTGATGGCGATTGACCTTCTTCGTTATGACCCAGAGATTCATGATTTGACCAACTACGGTATCAAAGGCAAGCACTATGAGCCGGTAGGCAAAGATCAATTCAAGCCTCTACCTGCGTCGGCCGATTTCCCGCCATCTGGTACAGATCCATGGGGCTGGAACTCATTGAATGAGCGTCTGGATTCGACAGTTGCCGAAGAAACGATTAAATTCACAGAGAACTGGAAGAAAACCGTAACAGTTAACCATCCATTGGAGACATTTACGTTCGATGATACCAAAGTGAAGAACGAAGTTGCGGCAGTCAGCAATGTAATGGAAACGTATGGAAAACCGTTATTTTACGGCTTAGTTGATCCTAGCGATGCTGGACATGGTTTGCAAATTTTCAAAGACAAGTTGAAACAAGCAGGTATCGATAAAATTGTGGCTGAAATGCAAAGCCAGGCTGATCCTGTTATCGCTAAAAAGTAAGTGAGTGGACCGCTTCCTGAGTGCAGGGAGCGGTTTTTTTGTTGGGCGAGATAGTCGGGGAAATCGACTATCTCATTTGAAATTAAATGGGGGAAACATATTTCGAATTTATTGAACATAAGTAAACATAACATATGTTATGTAAACAAATTAAAATAGAAGGAATTCACAAACTTCATATGGAATATATATACATAAATTATAAAAGTGAGGAAGAGCCATGACACATCGTATTTTTAAATGTTTTAG
This sequence comes from Paenibacillus sp. 2RAB27, assembly GCF_052115445.1. NCBI lineage: Bacteria > Bacillati > Bacillota > Bacilli > Caryophanales > Paenibacillaceae > Paenibacillus > Paenibacillus sp. 2RAB27. Next base: position 44,925 of record NZ_JBFRGR010000039.1, on the reverse strand, counting down.
ACTATCTCTTGTGATAACCATGCTGGCGTTATTGACAGTTGGTTGTTCAGAATTATTTGAGTATAAACCAAGCCTTAAAGCTAATGAAATAGCTCTTACACCTGTAGAGTTGTTCAAGGKGGATGGTGCTAAATTCAAGCCATTTATGGGGGCAATGTCGGGAGCATTTCAATTACGTTATCAAGGTACGAAACCACATGCAACGTTGGATATTGATATTTGGCGAAATGGAAAGAAAGAGAAGACGATCGGGGCAATTGGCGATTTGTTCTTTCAGACACAAGCGGAAAAAAGTAAAGAACTGGAGGTCATCATCTCCATAGATAAAGTTGCTATAGAAGGGCAAGCTGCTCTGAACACGATAAAAGTAGGTTTGCGATCTCATTCAGGATCAAACATAGCTGTTTTTACCGCTCCATGGGATAATCAACTGAACGCTATAGGTTTGATTCAAAATAGTGACCCCCGCATCCTCAACACGAATGAGTCCGTTCATGTCTGGGGAATGCATGCGACGAGTACGAATGAAATTCGTAYGTCGGATTTCACACCTGAAGCGCTAAGCAGGATTGAATATGCGATTATGTTCACCTTGCGTTTTGATGAAATAGACCAAAAAAGCTGAAATAGGGGAACCCTAAAATCAGCTTTTTTCACATTCTTTTGCTTGGATAGGTATTAACGCAATGTCTTCAAAGCCCCGCTCCAAGCAATGACTTGATCAAACATGGTGTTCGCAGCGGCATCCTGACGCGGATTGGGCTTGAGCACTGTGAAGTTCTCAAAATCAGTAAAGAGGGACAAGGTTACCTGAGCACGCACGCCGGCAATATGTAATTCAGCTAAGATGAGTCTTAGGTTCTCTGCAGCACGCGCTCCGCCCGTACCTCCACCATAACTGACGATGCCAGCTGCTTTATCTTTCCATTCATTGAATAGGAAATCTAGCGCGTTCTTCAGCGCCGCTGGTACGGCATGATTATACTCTGGTGTCACGAAGATGTAGCCGTCGTAACCCTGAATTGCTTTCGACCAAGCAATGGTATGTTCTTTCGTGTATTTCATCATCATAGGTGGATGAGGTTCATCATAAAGTGGCAAACTAAAATCTGCCAGATCGACGATCTCAAATATTGCATCCGTACGTTTGCTCGCTACTTCATGTACCCATTGAGCGACGACTTCGCCTCTACGTCCTGGGCGAGTGCTGCCGAGAATAATTCCGATTTTTAACATCGTTATGGCCTCCACAAGATTAAGTATTTACGAGTAGCATAACGGTTGAATAGAATCTTGTGCAATTGAAAATACAGTTATAACAAATGTTTCCCGTGGGGGATCCATAATAAATGATTATTGTTTACATAATATAAGTTAAGTTTACTATTATTCTAAAATTGACATTTTCGCGTCATAAAAACAGATACTTTTTGAAATTTGTATGAACATGGAAGCGGATGTATATGATTTATCATACAAGCTCCTATATAATTTAGGTGAAGACATTTTGATTAGACAAAAGAAGGGTGGTCGCTTTTCTTATGAATACATCCATTTACTTTGTGATATTTTCTGTTATTTTATTGTTTGGCTTATTGTCGACATTCCTCATCGGTTTTTCTCGTAAAAATCGTGAAGGGGATCAGTCCTATTTTCAGAAAACAGGCACGAAGTGGGTAAGGCTTACATCATTGTACGTCATCTCGATTGCAGCAGGCTTATTAGCATTGCTAGCTTTTATTCGATATTCAATTGAATAGACATAAATACAGAAAAAAATCTCCATAACTGGAGATTTTTTTATTTTGACGCGGAATAGGGTGTTATGTAGAAGTTAAGCCGACATCGTTGGAAACGTGTTGATTTTGATAAAGTGAATCTGCAACGATCCGAAAAATGCTTTCCCTTGATTGTAATGCAGTTCACATTTGTACCCATACTCACAGGCAATGGCTTGTAAGGATTTGAACCCAGGGAGCGCTCTAACCATAGTCGTGATTTGCTTCGTGATATGATTGGGTAGTTTCATAACCATCGTGGACGCATGAATGCCATCAACAACGGAGATAAAACTGGGGAACTCGGGTTTCTTGAGAAGTCCAAGATGGATATGATCCTCAGCAATTTGTAAAATTTCTTTGTTCAAACGATTGAGGTTTAAGGTCATGTTTTTATAAAAGTAGATGCCAAATCCGATTTTGTTCGTCAATGGATTTAGGCGTTTCTTCCATTTCAGTACGTTTGCTTCCCAATAAGACTCTAGTTGATCGCTAATTCTAGTCCAGTTTAATCGTGATGTGAGAAAATTTTTCATGCATTACTCCTTAAACAGTTAGATTTCTTACTTTAATTAAGACGTTGGAACAAGGAATATCGTTCATTTACGTCAAACTACGCGAGTAGAATCTGAACAAAACCTTCAGCAGCTAGCGATAATTTCATATCTCGACGAACAGCCAAACCAATGCTGCGCGGTGGAAGTGTTTCCTCCAATGTGAGCTCAAAGAGAGTGCCTGATCGAAGCTCATCCTGTACAAATGACCGACTTATGAAGGCAACCCCGTAACCTAACCGTGCGAACTCCGCTAAGAGATCAATATTCCCTAATTCAATATCTGGATTCACCGCGAATCCTTGCAATGCAAACCATTTTTCTATAGACACTCTAGTACTGCTCCCTGGTGACAAGAAGATAAGAGGTAGCCCCGCGAGTTCCTTCGTAGAGATGGAACGGTTCGTCCAATCTCGGAAATCTTCCCCAACCACGAAACAATCCTCCAATGTCGCTAACGTGTGAATCGTCAAATCCGAATCTTCGATCGGTAGATGAACGATGGCACAGTCAATTTCACCTTCCTTTAAACGCTTCGTAATCTCGCCCGTTTTCCCGTGTGATAAACGAATCCGAATGCCTGGATATTGCCTATGATAAGCATTCAACTGAGGTAACAGGAGGTGCTTAATCAATGAATCACTTGCCCCGATCCGAATCTCACCTTGATGTAATTGCTTCAGATTGAGAAGATGCTTCTGTCCCGAATCCAGCATAGCAAAGGATTGTTCCACATAGTCAAACAGCGTGCGTCCTTCTTCTGTGAGCTCAACACCTTTGGACAGACGATGAAATAATTTAAGCCCAACTGCCTCTTCCATTTGCTTAATGGCATAGCTCACGGACGGTTGCGTTATATGAAGTTCTTGCGCAGCTTTCGTTAAATTTCGGCATTTGGCCGTATGTAAAAAGATACGATACCATTCTAAATTCATCATTTGATATAGATCACCTCTATGACAAGTTGTGTATATTCCAATTTCATTTATTTCATAGAACTCATTATAATTGGCATATAGCAAAAATACAAAAGAGGTCTACGTTAGGCATAGAAGTTACTTACTAAATAGGAGGATTACAATCATATGGCAGGAAATACTTTCGGTGAAATTTTCAAAATTACAACTTTCGGGGAATCACATGGAGCCGCGGTAGGCGTCATTGTGGATGGTGTTACACCAGGCATCGAGATCGATGAAGCCTATATTCAGAAACAGATGGATCGAAGAAAGCCTGGCCAATCCTCGGTGACTTCACCACGCAAAGAATATGATATCATTCATATTTTATCGGGTGTTTTCGAAGGGAAAACGACGGGTACGCCGCTGTTTGTCAATCTCTATAATCAAGATATGAAGCCGGAAGCTTACAATGATATTCAGAACTCGTTTCGACCAGGCCATGCGGATTTCACTTATCTGCAGAAATACGGAATCCGCGATCATCGCGGAAGTGGGCGAGCTTCGGGTAGAGAAACTGCGGGCAGGGTAGCAGGTGGGGCAATCGCTCGAAAACTGCTTGAACATCGAGGTGTACAAGTGGTAGCCTATTCCCAGGAAATCGGAGGAATTCCTTGTCAGACCTTCGATGAAGATGTGATTGAACGCAATGCAGTACGTGCATGTGATCCGATTGCTGGAGCCAAAATGATTGAAAAAATTGAGCAATTAGCTGAGATTGGTGATAGCTGTGGAGGTATCGTAGAATGCCGGATTCGTGGAGTTATGCCTGGTCTTGGAGAGCCGGTATTTGATAAATTGGATGCTGAATTGGCGAAAGCAATGCTGTCTATTGGCGCTGTGAAGGGGATTGAATTTGGTGCGGGTTTCTCAGCTGCAACAATGCTAGGTAGTGAGCACAATGATGAAATGGATAGTGACGGATTTCTCAGTAACCATTCTGGAGGAATTCTAGGGGGGATTAGTACGGGACAAGAAATTATTTTTCGAATTAGTGTGAAGCCGACTTCTTCGATTTCTGTTGCCCAGAAGACGTTAAATGTGAATGGGGAGGAACAAGAAATTCGAACGATAGGTCGCCATGATCCATGTATTTGCCCGCGAATCGTACCCGTGGTTGAAGCGATGGCGTGCTTAGTATTGGAAGATTTGTATAAACGACAAGCAGCTAATCTCGGATAGATAGAACGATAGTTAAATGACCAGTGCAGTCTGAACATCAGGCTGAGACACTGGTTTTTTTCTTTTTTAGAGTAATCGAAACCGAATTGGAGGATATTAAAAGGAGAGGAAATTTCAAGTAAAGAGGCGAGAAGAAAGATGAACAGAACGACATCAATAGAAAAACTAGCCTATATCGATGAAGTTTTTGAGCATACATCTGATTTTGTAAGCAGGGATGCTTATATTTATGAGGCGCATGTCCACATATGCTATTTAGAAACATTGGTTCATTATGAAGAAACGTTTGACAACCTAGTTAATAGGCTGTCACTTCTTCATGGCAAGGACAATCCGATCGAACAAATCGGCTTATCCCCATCGGTAAGAGTGAATGTCCCCTTGACTGAGATCGTGAATGCCGTATTACAAGGTAAGTTGGTTATTTTCCCACAAGAAGGCTACGATAACATGTTGATTGAGCCCTCTTCCGTCAACATGAATCGAGGTATTACGTCTGCACAAACGGAGAATCCGATTCAGACTTCGTTAGATGCCTTTACGGAAGACATTTATGCCAACATAAGTCTTATACGCAATAAAATGAAAATCAAAAATTTACATATTCAGAACTTTACCCTTGGATCTACACTTCCACGTGATGTGGCTGTTCTTTATGTGGATGGACAAGTGGATCCAAAGGTCGTTGAACTCATCCATACCTGCTTGAATGATAATGCCATGATGGATGTTTCGAATGTTCAAGGGCTGCTGAAAGCGCTCAAACAGCCTTCCTACAGTCTTGTTCCAACCTATGTCACATCCGAGCTTCCTTCGACAACCAAACACAATCTGATGGACGGTCGAGTGATCCTTTTCTTAGATCATTTTCCGTTCTCGATTTCGTTTCCCTCTATTATATCGGACTTTTGGGAGGTACAAACAGATAAAGATCAACTACCAATGTTCATGTATTTATACCGAATTATTCGTATCGCGAGTTTAATCATCGCGCTAACCATGCCAGGGTTATATGTAGTTCTTAATTCTGTGAACCCTGAATTGTTGCGGATTCAATTGGCTGTATCGATAACAAACTCGAGAGAAGGAGTTCCCTATCCCGTGTTAGTTGAATTGCTTCTCATGCTGTTTATTATTGAAATGGTCATCGAAGCGAGCATTCGTCTTCCCAAAAGTATTGGTCCAACCATTACGATGGTTGGCGGTATTATTCTAGGACAAGCGGTCGTTCAAGCAAGGTTAGTCAGTTACTTTCTTATCATTGTTGTAGCTGGATCGACAATTGCACATTTTACGATGGGCACCTATATGAACACAGTATCCATCCGATTGTACAAATATGTAGTCATTTTATTTAGCGCTATGTATGGCATACTCGGCCTAATGGTATCGATCGTCTTGTTTTGTTTTTACCTTGGCACAATTACAACGTTTGAGGTGCCCTATTTAAGCCTTTCTACCAAAAGAGTGAAAAACAAATGAGCAATAAAGCCCTATTAACGATGTTTGTCATCGTTCACCTCTCGTTGTATTTTTATATCTATCCCGTCAAAATGATTGAGTCTACATCCAAAGGGCATTGGGAGCCTATTGTTCTTGGTTTTCTTCTAGAATTGTGCTGCGTATGGGTTTATGTGAAGGGACTTGCTTCTTTTCCAGGTAAGGACCTCGTTGATATATGCAAAGAAGTATCAGGGACATGGATGGCGCGTCTTTTGCTTATTCCGCTGATCGTCTATTTATTTCTGGATTCCAACTTTACGCACAGCTATGAAATGGAATCGATCAGCATCCTATTACTGCCTAATACCCCTACGTATTTCATTTTATTGTTGTATATCATTCCCCTTTACGTCGCTTGGAAAGGCTATGACGCGATCTCAAGAGGAGGTATGGTCGTATTCATCTGTGTGTTTCCCTTGGTGCTATTCTCTTTGATTAGCGCAATGAGTAATTTCGATATCAATAACATCTATCCAATCATCGATACTCGGCTCAGTTTCTTCAAGAAACCGACGTTTTATTCTGCCTTTTTCGTGCATGCGGGCTTCTTGTTCTTAGGATTGGTTAAGATGAGGCGGCGATTGCCATTTCGCCAAATCACTTCGATGTTGGGAATACTTCTTATTTTTGCAATGTCCTCTGTGTATGTGCCCATGCTCATTTTCGGTCAGGAATCGATTATTTATTTTCGCTATCCGAATGTATTGACTTCTGACACGATTGATAGTGAGTGGATTGTATTTGATTGGCTCCCAACTTTTTTCGTTATTGCCATGATCGCTATCTCGATGGTAGCAGCTGCAGTGAGTTTCTGGATGATGTCAACGCTGATCGAAAAACTATTTTTGAAAAAGAATAGAGGGATAGCAGTCCTCATCGTTGGCATTTTATCCTATATCTTCAGTTGTTATTTGGATAATATCGATAAACTAGGGAAATATATTACGTTAAATACTATCTTATGCTTCTACTGCATCATTGGTATCMCACTTGTCATCATTCTCATGGGTTTGAGGGTTAGGAGGAAGCCGGCTTGATCCATCGATCATTTCTAACGGTTGTACTGGTTCTAAGTACCCTGAGTACACTCCTTACAGGTTGTTGGGATACGAAAGATATTAATAAGCGACTCATGCCCGTAGTGATGGGAATATGTAAAGAGAAGAATCAGGATTACAGAATTATTTTACAAATTCCGAGTCCTCAAAAAAAAGGCTCTCAATATATGGAGAGCAGCTCCGCGACAATCAACAATGCGGTTGACAACATCCGAACAAAATCGGAAAAAAGTATTGATCTTCTCCATATCCGACTGTTCCTTATCTGTGAAAAAACGGCAAAGGAAGGTATTGGCGATATTATCGATTATGCGATTCAGGCAAACGATATCTCCATTAAAGGGTTACTAGCGATAGTTAAAGGCGATTTCCATGATGTTATCCATCACGAAATCAATGCAAATCCAGAGCTTTCCTCTTATGATTTTTTCAGTGAGCAGGCTGGTTGGACACCTGAAACGACCATCGTACGCTTATGGGAAGCCTACCGAAATATTAAATCCAACACACAAGACATGTCGATTCCTATTCTTACAAAAGGAACAGATACCCTGTATCAATTTAAAGGATCAGCCATTATGGGTGGGGATAAAATGGTAGGGGAAATTTCTTCGGATGAAGTATTAATTTACAATGTATTTCAGGAAAGATATACGGGTGGAACCATTGAAGTTGCCGAAGATAGTAGTGTGAGGATTAAAAAAGCAACTATTAAACATGCCCTCAATTGGACTGCATCAGGGCCTCAGATAAAAAGTCGTATTCTCTTGAAAGTAGAGATTTTGGAAAATAAAAACGAAGAAACGGAGGGTCAAATTACGAAGAAACTCAAAGAAATCATCGAGAAAAGAGCTCAAAAACTAATAACAGATCTTAAAAGTGATAAGGCAGACGTTCTAGCTATAGGACAACTTTTCCGGAAAAAGATGAACGATGAACAAATAAGAGATTGGAAAAAGATTTGGTTTGAAGACTTGGACTATGAAATCTCCGCAGAAATCACCATACTCAACAGTATCTATGTAAAGTCTCCGAATAAAATCAAAAAACAAGACCAATAGAGAGAATAACGTTTGTACAATAAAACAGCAGCAGTCAAGGACTTTATTTTCTCGTCCATGGCTGCTGCTGTTTTGGATCTTAGGGTCAGACTACCACTATAATTTCACTAAACTTAAATAAGTTACTATCATTTATGGGGTTGGCTCGTTGTAAAAAAAGCGAATTGAAAAAGGCCGCAAATTTGCGGCCTTGTAGGGTCATTAATTACTGCACATCTCTAAAGCAGCATGAAGTTGTTGAATACCCGGAATAATTTCATCGAAATGGGGCCTTGCAAAGCTTAGACGAATCCACCCTTTATTGGATCCATAAACAGTTCCCGGTATAAATATAACGCCTCTTTTGGTGGACTCTTCAAGCCATTTTAATTCATCAACTTCACGATTGATTCTACACCAAAGTGTAAGCCCACCTTGAGGTATGGAATATGAAATCGTATCTCCCATAATTTCTGTTAGCCCTCGCATGAGTTCATTTCTCTTCTTTGCTAATTCTGTTCGCAAGAAATGAATATGATTATCGAGATGACCTTCCTTGATAAAATGGTTGGCAACCCACTGCGGAATGCTGCTCAAGCCGAAATCCATCTGTTGTCTAGCATCGGATAAACGACTAATAACGGATTGTGGAGCGATTAACCAACCAATTCGTAAGCCAGAAGAAGCCGTTTTGGATAGGGAACCAATATATAAGACATTGTTATTCTTATCTAATGATTTCAAGGTAGGAGGTGGATGACCATCGAAGGCGGTTAATGTGAAGGTGTCATCTTCAACGATTGGGATGCCTAGCTCCGATGCAATTTCAAGCAACCTAATTTTTCGTTCAGTAGGCATTACACTACCCGTTGGATTTTGAAAATTAGGGTTTACAAATAACATGCGAATTTTGTGTTTGCGATATAGTGCCATAACTTCTTCTGGATTTATGCCGTGCTCATAGGAGGGGATACGGAATAAGCGAAGGCCAGCCGATTGAAACATGGGCAACGAATAACAGTATGACGGGTCTTCAATCGCAACCGCGTCTCCAGGATTCAATAAACATTGTAGAATTAAATATAAGGACTGTTGGGAACCAGCTGAAATTAATATAGATGAGTAAGTTGTATGAATGTGAAGATGCTTAGCAAGAAATGAAACAAGCGTTTCTCTCAGTTGTGCGCACCCCTGCGGGTTATCGTAACCTAGTTGTTCATGAAAGGGCCGCTTTTGTAAAAGTTCACGGACGATATCCTGCGGATATAGATCTGGTGACAACTGGCCGCTTGCAAAGTCGATAAGCCCCTTTTTGTGAAGTAATTCTTCGCGAATACGGCGTACGAATGGTTGATTGGGGAGGAAATTTCCCCCTTCTACATACTCTTTCCAGTTGGGAGTTTGGTTAGTCATGTTCTCCTCATTCAGATTGGAAACAATGGTACCATTGCCTTTACTACTTACCAGTATGCCAGTAGCACGAAGTTCTTCGTAAGCAGCTACCACAGTACTTCGGTTAACGCGTAGTACGGCGGCCAATTTTCGTTCGGAAGGAAGCGTACTGCCAGGAGGGAACTCTCCAAATGCTATGCGGTGTTCCATGTAATCTGCAATTTGTTGATAAATAGGCGTTTTGCTTGATCGATCAGGCTTCCACATATAATATACCAACTTTTATCAAATTTTTGTCATAACTATCTGAAGTTACGTTAAATGAGCAACATTAAAATATAAAAAAACACCCAGCTTTCCATAGGTAGGGTTGTCATTTTTAACTATTTTTCTCATTCTTGGCAACTGTTCTTTGTAATTTTTAAGTATCATATCATATATGTTATTCGCTTGTGTATGCTAATTAAGTAAAATTTTACTATTAAGTTATTAAAACGAAGTTATGAAAAGTATAGGTTTCTGAGGTCACATTGGATGGTTTGTTTTCTTGTTGAGTGGATGGTTACATCGTGAGCAAATGTAGTTATGATGAGGATTGTGTGTCTTTGTTATTTTAAATATCATATGTACTTATTATCAATAGTTTATCATGATTGTGGCACTGTCGCTCGCTTAGGCGGCGAGAAATTTTCAGTTATTTTAGACGGGATTCATGCTAGTGGTCAAACGGTTGGTGTGGCTGAGCGAATTATTGCAGCGTTTAAATAGCCGGTATGCCACTCGGAGCGTTGGATATTGAATACATATTGAACGAATGAGGGTAAGTAACATGAGTAGTTTAAGAGTATTAAAGGATCGTTATGATGAGGAAATTGTTGAGCTCATATTATCTTTTCATCATCATGAGTTCATTGACTTGAAAGAGAATAAATGGGGAAACACCTTGGAGCAGACGAACACGCATGATATCTTTCCTATTAAAAAGTTTTTTATATATATCGAAAATCGGGGGATGGAACTCTCTTTTGGACAAGAATTATTGGACGTAATTCTTGAGTATGCAAGGCAGCAAGGAGCAACAACCATTTTCTTGGACACGCCTGCAATTGCAAAAAGGTCTCAACACTTTTTTGAGGAAAATGGGTTGGTCGCGATAACCAAACATGATCTGCCGATTCGTTATGAGTACCCTGATCGAAATTCGTTATTTCATCGATTTGATTTCATTTAGGGCTGTAGAAGCTGCATGGATGAAGCATATGTTCAATTAGTTCGATTAGAATCCGCTAAATTGGCGGATTTTTTGTTTTCAATCTAGTCATCTTATCTATAGGAACAATAGAAACAACAACATTGATCACTTCCTCCTACAAGGGTAAGATAAGGATGTTCCTTGCATGCAGGAAGGCAATCATAGTGAGTGCCGCGGCTCTACACAAATATGAATATAGAGGTGACTTACTATGAATACAAGGTTAGTGAGGTGAAATGGAATTAAGACCTTTTATTGAAACAACGAAGGTAGATTCTTCCATATGAGAAATGAAATCGTAGATAAAATAACGAACAGTAAAAAAAGGAAGTCATTCTTTCATTTTACGAGAGTACGGAACTTGCCCTCCATAGCGCATCTAGATGCTTTGTATTCCTGTCATAAGGTTGACCCTGCTTTATCGAATGAGAGACGGTTAGTGAGGCAAGAAATTCATTTAGACGGACATGTATTTGTTGCCAATGCTCATTTACGAATTGCAGACCAAGTCATGAGTGAAACCATGACTCATCAGCAATTTCATAGCTATCTGGATCAGCACGTATTTTTTTGGCCGACACCAAGAGATTGTCTAAAAATGCTGGAGATGTATGCGAGAAGAGAATCAGATGAAGCCTTTGCCATTCTTCAATTTGATGCGCATGCGTTGCTTGATGAGTTTTATGACGATATTAAATTATCTAAGTATGATTCAGGAAGCTCACCGCGGTACCCAAATCGTTGTGCCTATAAGAAAAGTTTACAGATGTTTGTTACACTAGACCAATTCGAGATTGCGCGAGACCATGATGTGCCTTCAAAACCTTCTGAGATACGCGAGGTTCTTGTGGAAGGGGAAGTAACGAGCTTGTCACGTTATTTACAGTATATTTATTGYGACAATAGGGAGGGGATTCCCGAAAAATGGAGGGAGTTTGCCCAATCTATTCAGGATTTTAAGAATCTAGCCACAATGTAAAGAAGCCTAACCTTATATGGTTCAGGCTTTTTTAGCTTTGTACCGATTACCTAAACTTGGGATAAAAAAATATCGAGTTGGAAAATATAGGAGCAGGAGGTGAGCTCATGTCAACGTTTTCCAATCCTAAAATCAATCCCTTACTTGCCTGTATTCTATGTATGAGTGGAACTTTAGCCTTAGGCCAAATTTCAGGTTCCATTATAATCATTGAACAAGCCAAACGGGATGCGTTTGTCAGCAGTATTATTGGCAGCATCGTGTTCCTCGCCTATGCTTTTTGGGTTTATAAAATAGTAAACAAGCTACCTCCAAACCACTCCTTCCTCCATGTGCTTGAACTTAAGATGGGAAGTATGATCGCATGGTTAGTTAGATTATGGATCGCCTTATATTTAATATGTGAGTTGTTTATCATTGAGAAAAATGTTGTCATATGGGTTAAATCATTTTTTCTGCCTTTTACACCGATTTGGGCGATCGCATTGCCCTTATTAATGTTGTGTGCCTACTTAGCTGTTAAGGGAATTAAACCGATCGCTATTACTTATTCTGTTTTAATCCCACTTATTATATTTCTAATTGTTTTTATGGCGGTGTTTACTTTTAAATGGAGACATCTTAATTTGCTGCTTCCGTTATTCAGCGAGGGAACCCGTCCAATCGTGGAAGGAACGATTACCACCATTCGGACTAACATGACATTGTTTTTGGTATTATTGCTAAAACCACATACGGAAGGCACTTTCAAATGGAAGCATTTTGTACTATTGTTGTCTGTTATTTCGTTGTTTTTCATCAATGCTGCTATGAGTGTATTGACAATATTCGGACCCTACGAAGCTTCCAAACAACGGTTCCCCCTCTTTACACAGTGGCGATTAGTTAGAATCAGCAGTTTCGTGGAGCATCTTGACTTTTTATCGATCTACCAGTGGCTTTGTAGTACTACTATTCTAATTAGTGTGGGACTGTTTTTAATAGGCGATTTGCTGACATCGAAGCATCGGCCTAATAAAATTGCAATTGGTATATGCACGACGATCTTGTTTATCGGAGTAGAGCTTCATATACATGATACCAATTTTTTAGCTTTTACTAAAAATTACTTCTATCCACTATCCACGTTATCCATCCTCTGTTKGACTGCCATTGCCTACATGACAACAAGAAAGAGAGGGTTGCTATGATCATCAAATATGCCAAAGTGGCTGATTTCAGGGCATTGTTCGCTTCTTGCTATGATGTGAAATTTCAGCTACACAGCGGTGCGCAAGTTGTTTATTGCGAAGGCATGGTGGATAGCAAGCAGTTGAATGAAAATGTGCTCCCACGAATGACGGACATGATTCGAAATGATGAGTTGAAGCTTATTGACGAAAACGAGGAGCTAAGTCAAATTGAGCAGCGCGTTTTTTCAGGAAACGTGATTGTCTTATTTTTCCATGAGAATAAAACACACGCCTACGAAGCCGATATTTCCAATCCGCCAAAACGGCAACCCGAAGAATCCATCAGTGAAATTTCTATTCGCGGACCGCGCGATGGTTTTACAGAGGAAGTCATTACAAACGTTGCGCTCATTCGCAAACGATTAAAAACGTCTTCACTGCAATATGAACATTACGTTGTAGGTAAAAGGGGGAATGTAAGTTTAGCAATTCTATATATCAGAGATATCATTAATCCGGATTTCGTTGTTGAAGCGAAGCGTCGAATTTCTCAAATTGATGTGGACTCTATTATTGGCGTCGGGCAATTGGAGGAATATTTAAGTGATTCCAGTGATTCCATATTTCCATTAGTGGACTCGATTGGAAGACCTGATTTCGCTGCAGAGGCACTTCTACTAGGTAGATTTGTGATCATTTTGGACGGATCTCCCATGGCAATCATCGGCCCATCAAATCTTACCGAGCAGTTAAAATCACCGGAGGATGCCCATTCTGCTTACTATTATACGATATTACAGCGCTTCTTGCGTCTTGTCGGTTTAATAGTGGCGATGTTTCTACCTGGATTCTATATTTCATTGACTTGTTTTAATATCGACCAGCTGCCGTTTCCATTACTTGCAACCATTTCAGTAGCACGTATGGGCATACCTTATTCAACGACGATAGAAAACTTATTAATTCTGGGCTTATTCGAACTATTTCGTGAAGCAGGCATACGTCTGCCGAAACCTGTGGGTCAAACGGTGACAGTAGTCGGGGGGCTTATTATTGGGGATGCTGCAATTCGTTCTGGACTTGCCTCTTCGGCTTTGCTAATGGTTACAGCAGCGTCTGCTGTGGCATCCTTTACTTTGGTTAATCAATCCTTGACCGGAAGTGTCACCATTATTCGGATTTACATTATGGTGATATCATCCTTGTTGGGTATATATGGATTCTTTATCGGATTGATTTCTGTGGTTGCTTATACCTCAACACTAACATCTTTCGGTATATCCTACTGGTCACCGATCGCCGAACTCAATGTGAGTTCGTCCCTATTAGCACTATTTGATCGTCCTTTCAAATCCAAAACCAAAAGACCGGATATGCTACATCCAATTGATTCTACATCTCAGGGAGAGAGACAATGAAACCAATGGCACTCATCATCACACTGTGTAGTATGATCTGCCTATCCGGGTGTTGGGATAATAAAAATATTCAAGATTTACTTTACGCGACTGCCATAGGGGTAGATTATAAAAACAATCTGTATGAGGTCTACATTCAAATGGTATCTTTTGGTAGTGTAGCTAAGTCAGAATCAGGTGGTAGAGATACCGGCCCTCAAATATACGTTGGAAAAGGGAGTGGGAAGACGCTCTCTTTGGCATTAGGAAATATCTATGAGACGGTGCAAAAAAGGATTTATTGGAGCCATGTGCGTACGTACTTATTAACTGAAAGTGCGATGCAATCCGGTGGGGAGGATTATTTCGATAATTTAAAGCGGTACAGGGAATTTAGATATACACMTTGGATATTCGGCACAAAAGGATCATCCATTGAGGATATCTTTAAAACGCCGTCTTTTTTTCAATCGTCACCGATCACCAGCATTCTTGGCCAACCTGAAGATAATTATCATCAGAGATCGTTCATAAAGCCTTTACTTGCGCAGGAATATCAAATTAATCTGAATGAACCTGGTGAAACAGCCATTGTACCAACTCTCACCGTTGATAAAACAGCATGGCAGTCCGAGAAGAAAGCTGAAAATAAATTGAAAGTAAATGGCGTTTTTGTTGTACAAAAAAAAGGTTTACAAGGTTGGATAGCAAACACTCATCTTAACGGATTGCGATGGATGGAGAAAGATACATCAAGATCATCGATTGAGATCAAGCACGCGATCATTTCACTTGAAAAACCCAAATCTAACATATCACTTACAGAACAAGATGGGAAACCGGTGTTTAATATAGAGGTTAAAGTCACCGGAAATATTGTTGAGCTACTTGACAGCCATCCAACCGAGGAAGAATTGGAGAAAGAAGCAGAGGAGCAAATTAAAAAAGAAATTCGAGCTACGTTTGAAGAAGGGTTAAGGATAGATGCTGATATGTACAATTTTCGTAATGTGATGTTTAAGAAAAGATTGAAACACTGGCAGGATGTTGAGCTTTCTACTTCATCGTTAAACCAAATCAATGTCCAGGTCAAAATCCAACATACAGGAGAGCTTAAGAAGATGTGAGTTGTTGGAGTTCATAAAATGGAATACGACTAGTGATACACCTTACGCTCCTTAAAGCACGTTTAAAAGCTTAACTCTTAACTGAGTTAAGCTTTTGTATTTATATCAGCGATATACCGCGGCGCAAAACGAGATCTGGCAGCTGCACTGCTAGATAAAAGCGTCTAAGAGCGATCGCTCCATTCGAAGGTGTTTATGATCAGGTAAATAGGTTATGATGGTATCATAATAAAACATTCATATTTACTGCTGAATAAAGAAAGGAAGAGGTACATTGTCGACATCTGATAAAATTAAGCTTACATCCTATTCAACCAAGGGTGGATGCGGCTGTAAAATTGGTCCTGCAGATCTTTCTGAGGTGATTAAGAAATTACCTCCAGCGCTTCCAAATCCCAACCTTCTTGTAGGCATTGACACCAGTGATGATGCTGGAGTTTATAAACTAAGCGAAGAGCTTGCGCTAGTGCAAACGGTAGATTTTTTCACACCAATCGTGGATGATCCCTATTCGTTCGGGCAAGTAGCTGCAGCTAATGCGATTAGTGACATTTATGCGATGGGTGGCAGGCCGCTTACCGCTCTAAATATTGTAGCATTTCCGATTCGTACGTTGGACAAGGATGTGCTAGCTGACATATTACGTGGCGCTGGCGACAAAATGAAGGAAGCAGGCATTACACTGGTAGGTGGACATTCCATTGACGATAATGAGCCTAAGTTCGGCCTTGCTGTTACTGGGTTGGTACATCCTCAGAAGATACGCACCAACGCGGGAGCGATTCCTGGAGATAAATTGATTCTGACGAAGCCAATTGGTGTAGGGATTTTGACCACTTCAATTAAGAAGGATAGGTTAAATGAACAAGAAATAGAGCGAGTAACACAGGTCATGGCTACACTGAATAAAACGGCAGCAGAAACGATGGAACCATTTGAGGTGCATGCTTGCACAGATGTTACTGGTTTTGGCTTAATCGGACACTCTCTTGAAATGGCTAAAGGTAGTGGAGTCGGCATCCGCCTTATCGCAAATGAGGTGCCTTTATTACCGAGAGTTAGGGAATTGGCTGAAGAAGGTTTTGTTCCTGGTGGCACAAAAAATAATTTCGCCCATGTACAGAACTCAGTTACTTTCCCAGACACATTAGATCAGATCGGTCAATGGATCTTATGCGATGCCGTGACATCTGGAGGCCTTCTAATTTCCGTGGCTGGAGACCAGGCAGATGAATTGCTTACTAAGTTGAAATTAGGCGGAGTCGAGGCAAGTATGATCGGGGAAATCACAGAAGAACATTCGGGACGTATTGTAGTCATCTAAGCGAATGCTACGTTAGTTTTCTTACGAAAACTTTAAAGGGGCGAGATTCATTGTTTCAAGACATCACCATAGAAGAATTGTTAGCTCTTAGAGACAAGAAAGAGTTAGTTATGATCGACGTCCGTTCGCCTTCCGAGTTTCAGGACGCGACGATTCCAGGAAGCATAAACATTCCATTTTTTGATGATAACGAGCGTGCAGAAATTGGAACCATTTATAAGCAAGTAAGTGTACAGGCTGCTAAAGATAGAGGACTTGAGATCATATCAGCCAAATTGCCGACTTTTGTAAAGTTATTTGAAGGAATCAAAGAACAAAAAGCGGTATTCTGTTGGCGTGGTGGCATGCGAAGTCATACGTCTGCGACAGTTCTTTCGTTAATGGGAATTAGAACTTATCGTTTAACAGGAGGCTTTCGTTCCTATCGTAGATGGGTCGTTGCCACGCTTGAGAAGATGGATTTCAAACCTCGCATATGTGTGATTTCTGGGAATACAGGAGCAGGGAAAACGGCTGTCTTAAGACGTCTTCAAGATGATGGTTATCCTGTGCTGGACTTAGAAGCAATTGCCGGGCATCGGGGATCTATATTCGGTCATGTCGGCCTCCAAGCAAACAATCAGAAGACATTTGAAGCCCATCTTGTCACTAAACTTATGCAATTGAAGGATTCACCTTATTTTCTGATCGAGGGAGAAAGCAAGCGGATTGGAAAAGCAGTCATTCCTGAGTTCATCGTTAGCAAAAAAGATTCGGGTGCACAACTTTACATAGAAATGCCCCTTCTTGAACGTGCTCGACATATCATTGAAGAGTATCGTCCATTGGAAAACAAGGTAGAGTTGCTTAAAGCCTATAGCCGTATAAAGAACCGAATCCACACTCCGATCGCAAAAGAAATTGAAACAGCTCTCCATGAAGATCATTTTGAGAAGGCAGTTAGCCTCTTATTGGAGCATTATTATGATCCGCGATATGAACACGCTATGCATAAATACGAACAAGAAATTATTACGATTCGAGCAAACACGATAGATGAAGCGGTAATAGCTGTAAAGAATTATTTGAAAGAAGTAGATGTAGAAAGTAAAAAATTAAATTACACGTAATCTTAGATTGATAAATGGAGTGTAAGAATGGCAACAGGACTAAATGAGACAGTAGAGGATCGCATTTACTTGGACTATAATGCAAGCACGCCGATTGATCCGGAAGTTTTGGAGGAAATGTTACCATTTCTAACGAGCTATTATGGTAATCCATCTTCATCCCATTGGGCTTCTGAGAAGATTAAAGTGGCCATCGATCTTGCCAGACAGCGTATAGCAACGTTGCTAAATTGCAAAACTAGCGAAATTGTCTTCACCAGTGGGGGAAGTGAATCCAATAATCACGCAATCAAGGGATCTTATTTTGCCAATAGACATCGTGGGAATCATATCATTACGACAAAAGTTGAGCATCCTTCTGTCCTTAATCCGTGCGTATTTCTTGAATCTATCGGAGCTAAGGTTACATATTTAGATGTGGATGCGTATGGGTTGGTGGACATCTCAGATCTTGCTGCAGCAATCACGAAGGATACGATTCTCGTGTCCATTATGCATGCTAATAATGAAGTAGGAACGGTCCAACCACTCCAGGAAATGGCTCAAATCACGAGTAGAAGAGGGATCATTCTACATACCGATGCAGCGCAATCTTTAGGGAAAATCGAAGTTAATTGGGATGAAATGAATGTGAATCTGCTTACTGTTGCAGGTCATAAACTCTACGCTCCTAAAGGAGTCGGTGCCTTAATCATTAGAGAAGGAACTGCGCTTATTCCACACAATCACGGAGCCAGTCATGAAGTGGGCAGAAGAGCAGGTACCGAGAATGTGCCATTCATCGTAGGTCTTGGGAAGGCGGCAGATATCGCTCATAGAAGAAATGATCATAAGGTGATCAAGACATTATCGAACCTATTTTGGAAAAAGCTATCGGATGCATTTAAAGATCGTATTGATATGAACGGACATCCTGACAAGCGATTGCCAAATACGTTAAATGTCAGTTTTATTGGTATGATTGGGGAAGAGATTTTAGCAAAGATCCCTGAAATTGCTGCCACCACCGGCTCAGCCTGCCATACGGGAAGTATCGAGATGTCACCTGTACTAAAGGCAATGAAATTATCTCCAGAGGTTGCGGCTGGCACTGTGCGGTTTTCAATTGGGCGCTATACAACTGAGAATGAAATAGAGAGAGCTTGTGCAATGATCATAGAACGAATTCGTGTTTAGATCGGGTCCGGCGATACAAACATTAAGCTCCCAACCCCGCAACATTTGAAACATAAATAGACGACTCATGTAGGAGGCCTCTCACCAGAGCTTGCTGATTTCAGCAAAGTTGTGGTTTGACAGGCTTTTTTTGCATATGAGGTACTATATTAGGATGTATAAATAAGCGGAATGAGGGAAACTATACCAAATACTGAAACGTCACTACGCTAGGGGGGACAGCAATGGAGGTTTCCTTCTCTAGGCTGCAAATCGTGTTTTTGTTGCTATTATCGCTTGGCATTTCCAATCATGTGCTCATTATTCCTCATCTTCTCCAAGCTGCAAAACGCGATGCATGGTTTAGTATTTTGCTGGCTTACCTAGCTTTAATTGGTTGGAGCTTGATCCTGTATATTATTTTGAAATCAATCGGAATGGTATCGTTTTACCTTTGGCTTAAAGACCGGGTAGGTATGATTGGATTATCAATTGTAAGTGGCTGCATCGCTCTTTATTTAGTTGCTGCCGGGATGATGATCGTATTTGATACGACAAAGAACATCAGCATCCACTTTCTTCCAAAAACGCCTGATATCGTTGTCATTCTTAGTTATATTTTTTTGTCTTACACCGCAGCTAAATCGGGACTCAAAACAATTGTCTATATGTCTTCAATGTTACTGCCTATTGTATGGATGTTAGGTGTCGGAGTATCTCTGATGACCATGAGCAGTAAAGATTATGGTATGCTACACCCCCTTTTGAAGGAAGGATTTGGCTCAGACCTGTCCGGAAGTGTGGTCGTTTTTGGTGGAAGCATTGATTTGATGGTTTTGCTCTTGATCCAGCATAAACTGAGCAAACCGCTTAATTATGGCGTCATTTTCGTATTACTGACATTATTAATAGGGCTAATCATGGGTCCAACTCTAGGATCCATAGCAGCCTTTGGTCCTTACCAAGCTGAAAACTTGCGATTTCCCGCTTTTGAACAATGGAGGCTAGTGATGCTTGGCAGACAAATCTCTCATGTGGATTTTTTAGCCGCATTTCAGTTGATGGCAGGTAGTGTTGTGAGAACAGCCCTAATCATCCATCTCCTAACTGAACTGGCTGCTGCCTATTCTCAAAAAAATCGACAAGTCGTAATGTTACTCAGTGCTGCCATCTTGTCACTTCCTTCGCTGTTAAAGGTCAGCGACATCAGGATGCAAAAGATCATCCATCATTACTTTTACACCTATTCGCTATGGTTCGGAGTTGCCTTAACAGCGGTTCTTTTTATGATCATTTATCTTCCGCAACGAAAGGGGAAAGGCAATGAATCTATCACCTGAGGAATCAAGGCTATTCGCAGAGCAGGACGCCTGGTTAAGGGGTGGAAGCTTGTTGACAGGTCAGCTGCAAGAAGCATTCGCACAGTATTCAGACATCATTTTTCCAGCGCTTCCCCAATTAGAAGTATCCGATCAATTGACAGCTTTCTACTGCGAAGGCATGATTGATAAAACCGAATTAAACTCGTACTTTACTAGGGTATGTCAATATATAAACCGTTTACCGGTTAATCTAGGGGATGTTCCGAAGTATTCGGATGAAATGCCTATTTTCGATATTAACTGGACGTTCGGAGATATGGTCATAAATTTGTTTACCGGCTGTTTGATTCTTTATCGTAAAGGTGATACATACTTTTGGGTGGTAGRTATTTCCAAGGTCCCCCAACGCGCGATACAGGAATCCAATACGGAAATCTCAATCAAAGGCGCGAAGGATGCTTTCACAGAAGAAATGTTTACAAACATATCCCTAATAAGGAAAAGATTGCAAACTGGATTGTTGTTCAGTGAAAAGTTCGTCATTGGAAGTTTAAGCAAAACCGAAGTATCTCTGCTTTATCTGAGTCATAAAGCGAACCCTGCGATAGTTGCAGAAGTACGTAAACGATTGGAAACCTTTCAAACAGAAAGCATTGTTAGTAGTGGCCAGTTGGAACAATGGTTATCGGACCGAACCTTTTCATTGTTTCCCTTGATTGATTATATCGGTCGGCCTGATTTCGTCGTTGAAACGCTGCTTCGAKGAAGATTTGCGATTGTGGTAGACGGGTCACCTATGGTACTCATCGGACCGGCTAACTTCCTTGAATTGTTAAAGACACCTGAAGATGTCCATTTCCCTTATCATTATGTGATATTTCAACGCGTCCTCAGGTTATTGGGGCTTATGCTCAGTATTTTTTTGCCGGGTTTTTGGATMTCAATTGCAAGCGTAAATCTGGACCAGATACCATTTGCTCTCCTTTCAACGGTAGTCCTTTCACGTGAAGGGGTTCCGCTGCCTTCGTTTCTTGAAGCGTTACTTCTGATATTTCAGTTTGAATTGCTTCGGGAAGCAGGCGTTCGACTACCGAAGGCCGTTGGACAAACGATCGGCATTGTAGGAGGACTAATTATAGGAGACTCCCTCATCAGGGCTGGCCTTGCATCTCCGACATTGCTTGTAGTTATAGCGCTTTCCACAGTTTCAGCGTTTAGTCTCGTGAATCAATCTTTGGCTGGCACTGTAAGCGTGGTCAGGATTTTTATTTTTGTAATCTCTTCCTACCTTGGCATTTACGGCTTTATTCTGAGCATGTTCTTGCTTTTGATCTATCTCTGCCGACTTGAGTCATTTGGATTGTCTTATCTCGAACCGATATCTTCCTTACGAATGAAGGACTGGCTAGCTGCGTTCGTCGTTGATCCGTTTCGGAGATCACGAGTTTCGTCGGCTATGCTAAATAAACGGAAAAGGTGAATGCGTTGAAGCATAAACGGCTATCGAAGCTAGTTGTGATGCTTGGATTATTGGTGATGTCGGGCTGCACCACTGATGTCAAGGATATTGATAAGATAAATTATGCGTCTACCATAGGCGTGGATTACAAGGATGGGAAATATCACGGTTATATCCAATTCAATGATTTTCAATCCGTTGCCAAAACAAGCGATACACAGAGGTCGCCTTCAAAAATTTGGGTGGGTGAAGGAGTAGGGGACTCCTTCGAAGAGTCCCTTTTTGATCTTTATAGAACGTCGCAGGAAAGAATTTATTGGGGTCATGTGACTGCTATTGTGGTTAGCGAAGGGGCGTTCAAGCAAGGCATTGGTAATATTTACGATAGTTTTGTCCGATATTATGAATTTCGATTGACCCCCTGGGTGTATGGAACGCGAGAATCAATAAAGGAAATTCTCAGCACTGGTGGTTTTTTTGGACAATCTCCACTTAGTACCATTCTCCATGAACCAACAGGGATTTATTCCCAAACCTCCTTTATTAAGCCCATCAAGCTTCATAGATTAATCGGTCAGATGAACGAGGATGGCTTTACCTCATGCATTCCGACCCTAGCTGTAAACAAGAAAAACTGGGTGGAAAAAAAGAATAAGGAACCTAAACTAACGATCGATGGGGCGATATTCCTAAAACGTGAAGTCTACAGAAGCTATATTCCAATAGAGGAATTGATCGGACTTCGCTGGATACAGTCGGGTTCTGTACGAGCAGGTGTGTCAGTTCCGAGTAAGACGGAGCCATCGGTTGAAATCGTTGTCGATAATCCCAAAACTAAGTTGAAGATGGTCAAGATAGATGATCGTCCTCAATATAATATTGATATGAAAGCGACAGGATATGTTGTCAGCCGAACCAATAATCAATTGCAGGGGATTCAACAATTAACCCAAAAGTCGACAGAGAGCATTGAAAAAGAAATCCGGAAGTCATTCATGGCAGGTATGAAAAGGAATACGGATATCTATAATCTTGAACACAATTTATTCCGTTACCATTATCAAGATTGGAAGGCCATCACCACCACGGAGGGGATGTTGCTAAATGAAAATGCGATCCGAGATGTCCATATTGACTTAAATATAGAGCATACGAGTTCGGGAAAGAATTCGACTATTCATAGAAGTGAGTAGGTTGAATTAATTGCACTGGTACCCATAATCTGGACACTTGCACTAGGGCACAAATATCAAAATGGCGGCGCATGCCGCCTTTTCTTAGTTTACTAGAGTAAGCACCGGGGGGATTATATTATGTCTAAGAAAATTTTTAGCGAAAAAGAACGAAAGTATTTATCAACGAATAAATACGTTGCCAAGATAATCGAGAATTACAGGAATCATCTTTTGTCGGCATCGTAGACCTAAACCACTCTTTTTTTCGAGAGTCCTTGACAGAGGGGCAAGATCACTCCACAAGTAGGAGCACCTGCTTTTTGTTAATCTTGTTCGTTTTTTTGTGCGAATAAAAGAAGCGTAATCAAAGAAAACGCAAATAAAGCTAAAAAGGGAATTGTAATAAAGCCAAACCAGTTTATATATTGACCACTGCATGGTATCCCAACCGTGCAGGGCAATATTTGAGACATGCTCGGTACCTTCTGTTCCAAGTAGTGAAAGAGTGAAAAGCTCATTCCAACGATACTTAATATGCGAGCATATGGAACAATCCCTCGATCGTTTTTGTAAGCAGCAAGACCAAGAAGGGGAGCTAATGGATACATGCATATGCCATGATCCTGCTCATTACCGGTGTTTACTTATGGTGGCCAAGAGGAAAAAAATCCATTTACGGAATCATTCTTCCTCGAATCAAACAAGGAAAACGAACATTCTGGCGCGATATGCACGCAGTGACGGCATTATGGCTATCTCTTTTTATCGCTGCGCTGATCGTGACAGGACTACCATGGTCAGGTGTTTTGGGTAACTATATTAATAAATCAGCAACATACCCTGAAGGCATGTTCTCGTTTATGCCAACACATCTCACATCCACGGTTCCCACCAAAGATGTTGTTAGCGGTGTGCCTTGGGCGGCTGAGCAACTGCCGATGCCAAATTCCACGCCTGGCGGAAGTGGAGCGCTTTCGGTAGAGAAAGTAATGGGACTTGATCGAGTGAAAGAACTTGCCCAAGGTTATCAAATTGCACTTCCTCAAGATGAGAAAGGCGTTTACACCATTTATTCGACGACTGCTGATCCCAAGAAACAAGCGACATTGCATATTGACCAATATAACGGTAAGATTTTGGCGGATCAGAAGTTTCAAGATTTCAGCCCTATGGCTAAAGCTGTGACCCTTGGAATAGCCTTGCACCAAGGAGAACTGTTCGGAGTTACGAATCAGATTATTTGCTTGCTAGTGTGTTTAGGTATCATTTTAGTTGCTCTCAGTGGGGTCATCATGTGGTGGTTAAGAAAGCCTAGCGGTCGTGTAGGGGCGCCATCACTTCCCAAAGATTTTAAAATGGTTGAATGGGTTGCTCTAATAACGATTGTGTTAGGAATTGTGATGCCTCTGGTAGGGATCTCACTTCTCATTGTATTGATTTTGGAGGCTCTACTCATTCGCAGAATTCCTGTCTTAAAACGATTACTCGGTTGATAAGGCTTAACTTCGAAAACGCTAAACTGCAAACTTCCTGCAATTAGCGTTTTTTCGTTTCATCATTTCTATGTAACCGAATCTTCACACAATGATTACGAATACGGCACAACTATGGCTCTTTCGAGTCATTTGTAAATTGCTTAAATTCTTTATAGTGGATATGAAAGAACTATTTATAATCCACTATGAAAGAATTGGAGGATTTACTTCCATGGTTACGTCAGAAAGTCAACATATTGTTTTGGATATTGGAGGCATGACCTGCTCAGCTTGCTCAAACAGGATCGAAAAAGTGATATCACGCTTTCCTGGGGTGAGTCAGGTTCGTATCAATTTAGCTTTGGAAACAGACTACGTGGCATTTACGAAAGAGGATGTTTCAACGGCTCAAATTATTCATAAAGTAGAAACACTGGGGTACACAGCTAGACTTCAGCAGAGGAATCTAACCCATCAAGAGCATGCAAGAAACCTACAAAGCAAGAAAATGGAGGTTATTCTTTCCGCACTTCTATGCTTGCCACTCTTGTGGGCAATGATGACACACTTTACATTTACCTCATTTATTCCTGTGCCAGCATTATTGTTAAACCCATGGATTCAGTTTCTGTTAGCTACTCCGATCCAGTTCGTTTTTGGATTACCCTTTTATAAGGGAGCTTATTATGCAATACGTAATAGAACGCCCAATATGGATGTACTCGTGGTGATTGGTACCACAGCAGCTTACAGCTACAGTGTGTATCTATCCATAGCATGGTCAGTTTCTGCAGGGGCTATGAATATGACCTATTTTGAGACGAGCGCGTTCTTAATTACGTTTATTAAATTGGGAAAATGGCTTGAAGCGATAACCAAAGGGCGAACTGGGCTTGCCATTGAAAAGTTAACGAATCTACAGGTTAAAACAGCCACAGTCGTTCGCAATGGCATAGAAAGTCTAATTCCGATTGAAGAACTTCAGATTCATGATGTCATTCGATTGAAACCTGGAGAGCGAATCCCCATTGATGGCGTAATTCTAACGGGGACAACCTACATAGATCAGTCYATGCTGACGGGAGAAAGTATTCCAATTAAAAAAACAGAGGGAGACTTGGTATTCGGTGCCACGCTAAACAAGACAGGAAGCGTTACATTTCGTGTAGATAAAAAACTCGAGGAGACAATGCTCCATCAAATTATTCAACTTGTAAGCGAAGCACAGAGCACGAAAGCTCCCATACAGCGAGTGGCAGATGTTATTTCTGAATTTTTTGTTCAAATCGTGGTTGTTATTGCTATTGCTACCTTTATCGTTTGGTATGTTTGGCTAACGTCACAGGATTTAGGCGATGCCATGCAAGCGGCAATTTCCGTGCTAGTGATTGCTTGCCCATGCGCATTAGGGCTGGCAACACCTACTTCAATCATGGCGGGATCAGGTAGAGCGGCAGAGCATGGGATTCTATTCAAACGAAGCGAGCAGCTTGAAAATCTGCACAAGACCGATACCGTTGTTTTCGATAAAACAGGGACACTTACACTGGGAAAACCAGTGTTGACAGATATGATGGTTCACTTAGGAGAAGAGGATGAGTTCCTTAGGATTATTACCTCTGCTGAAACATTATCCGAGCACCCTGTAGCTGCAGCCCTCTTGCAAGCAGCGCAAAATAAGAATTTAACATTGATGGAGGCAACTGACTTCACCGCGAATCCTGGAATGGGTATTCAGGCCAAAGTTGGTGAACATACGGTCATTGTTGGGACTAAGAATTGGTTGCTCTCGAATAAGGTGAACTTTGCTGATGGGGAAGATCAAATCTCGAGACTCTTGCTGGAAGGTAAAACGGTCATGCTTGCTGCGATTGATCAAACATTCGCAGGGGTATTGGCAGTAACCGATGAATTAAGGAGCTCATCTGTAGCTACCATCAGAGAGTTAAGAAAAATGGGGAAGGAAGTGATCATGTTAACAGGAGATCAGGAGGAAACAGCGCGCATTATAGCGGATAAGGCAGGTATTCATCATGTGATCTCAGGTGTTCTCCCTGAAGGTAAAGCCCAAGTCATCCGAGATTTGAGGAAATCGCGCAAAAAAGTGTTGATGATTGGCGATGGTATTAATGATGCTCCTGCCCTGGCTAGTGCTAACTTTAGCATTGCACTTAGTAACGGAACGGATGTGGCAATTGAGGCTGCAGATATTACGTTAATGAATAATAATTTAATGCGTATACCTCAAGCCATTCTAATTAGCCGAAAGACGATCGATAACATCAAGCAGAATATGGTTGGTTCGCTAATTTATAATGCTATCGGTATTCCCATTGCAATGACAGGCTTAATGATGCCTTGGTTAGCTGGTGCAGCGATGGCGCTTAGTTCAGTAACCGTTATATTAAATGCTCTACGATTACAAAAAATATCGTTTCCAGTGGATGATTTTCAAGGAGGAGAAAGTAATTGAATATGTCGGATATGCATATGAATGCCGGGAAGTTCTTTCCTGTTTTCTTTTTCTTACTGTTGATAGGAACCTTTACCCTCTTTTGGATATGGTCAAAAGTTATTAATCGTCAAGATGATTCAGAAGATTGACATTAAAATAATCAAAGTTTATTAAAAGAACTATGTGTTCACACACAAGAATACAGTAGTTAAGAGGCAATTGTAAATTTGAAATGGGAGGAATAACATGAGTAAATTAATTTTCAAAGTGGAAGGTATGTCATGCAGTCATTGTGTAAATGCAATTGAAAGTACGTTAAGACAACTTGGTGCTGTGGGATCAGTTGATTTAGAGAATAAATCTGTTCACATTGTGTATGATGATGCGAATACCACGATAACATCAGATTTACTTAAAGAAGCAATTGAAAATAAAGGATTTGAGGTGATTGCTCAATGAAACGTAACCTTAGTAAAGTATTGGGATTAAGTGCTCTGATGAGTACGATACTTCCAAGTTTAACAGTCTCTGCTCACGAACATGGAGCGGATTCGTCAACAGATATGCAAATGGGTCCATCACAGCTAACCATTAATACAAGTATAGTTTCATTGATTTTCGTTCTCTTAGTAGCCATAGTACTCTTTTTCCATTTAAGATCGAAGAGCGCGTACTTATCTAAAATGACAGGTATGATGGCTGCGATGACAATTGCCATGGTATCGAGCTTAGTTGTTGGTACAATTGCAGGAATTCTCGTAACAACTTTATTTCTTTCAACGGTGATAGGCGTTACATTTGGCATGCTCATCGGTTATGTATCTGGCAAGTCATTACATTTGCTAGCTTCTCTGGATGGCATGTTAGCAGGAATAATGGGGGGCATGATGGGGGCCATGCTAGGTGTTATGGTGATTTCAGATTACCCTACACTTTCCATCATTTTTATAGATCTAGTACTAGTCGTTTCAATGTCAGTTCTCTACAAGCTTTTAGATAATGAAGAGATGGTGCACATAAAGAATAATGGGGGTTCAGTTTCTAATCTCAGAACGCCAACCGATTTTTCACAGATCGAAGTATAAAAGAAATCGAGTGAGATCATCACTCTGGATGAAATTATCCTTCTTGACGTTTATTTTTGTAAATTAAAATGTCGAGAAGGATAGCATTTTGGGATGTTCATAGGATCGTTACCGATTATTCGAAACGTCGTCACAATGATTGTGAAAATAATCACATTCTTTCTTGATTATCATTTATAATAGTTGTATAGCTGGAATTAACATCTATGTTCGGCAAGAAGGGGTGGAGTTCAATGAAACCTAATCACGATAATCAACGGATTGCTAAGCAGGAAAAGCGACTTATTATACTATGTATCGCTGTAGCAAGCATTATGTTGCTCTCGTTAACTAAGTATCTATTTAAATAAGAACAATACTAAAAGAGGGGGGATTTTCATGTTTCTAACTAACTACGATCCAGTGATGTACAGTCGAATACTTACCGGGTTGACCCTTGCATTTCATATTATTTTTGCCACTATTGGGGTAGGGGTTCCTCTTATGATCGCCCTTGCGGAGTGGATAGGCATCAGACGCAACGATGATCATTATCTACTTATGGCAAGGCGTTGGGCTCGCGGCTTTGTTATTACCGTTGCCGTCGGTGTCGTTACGGGAACTGCAATTGGGCTTCAGCTAAGTCTATTATGGCCAAGCTTTATGAAAATAGCCGGACAATCCATCGCTATCCCGCTCTTCTTGGAGACATTCGCCTTCTTCTTTGAAGCGATATTCCTTGGCATTTATCTCTATACCTGGGACCGCTTCAAGAATAAAATGGCACATTTCTGGATGCTCATTCCCGTCGTAATTGGATCTTCAGCTTCAGCGTTCTTTATTACTGTGGTTAATGCATTTATGAATGCGCCAGCAGGTGTAACCGTAAAGGATGGCAAAATAACAGATATCTCTCCTTTTGGCGCAATGCTGAGCCCAGCTATGCCAACTAAAGTCTCACACGTACTCGTTACTGCTTACCTAACTTGTGCTTTTATTTTAGCGGCTATCTCAGCTTGGTCATTACTCAAGGGACGTAATCATGTATATTACAAAAAAGCACTCAAACTCAGCATGATATCAGCTTGTGTATTTCTTCTTTCAAGCGCTATTATTGGGGACTTGTCAGGTAAGTATCTAGCGAATTATCAACCTGAGAAGCTGGCCGCGATGGAATGGCATTTCGAAACGTCGAAACAAGCTCCTCTCGTCTTGGGAGGTATCTTAACGGACGATAATGAGATCAAATACGGTGTCAAAATCCCGTTCGCCCTCAGTATTCTCGCTCATGGACTTCCGAACGCTGAAGTTAAAKGGCTTAACGATATTCCTGCTGATGAAACGCCACCGCTTTGGATTCATTATTTGTTCGATCTCAAAATGAGCTTCGTTGCCATGATGGTTATCATCRCACTGATTTTTTTATTCTTATTATGGCGCAAACGTTCACTTATTTATTCGAATAAATGGTTGCTGCGCGGTATTATTCTCGCTGCACCACTTGCAATGTTGACGATAGAGCACGGCTGGATTTTCGCAGAGGTTGGTCGCCAACCTTGGATTCTTCATGGAATCATGAAAACATCAGAAGGAGCTACCGTCTCCGATCATGTAGATACGATGCTCATTATCTTTGCACTTCTTTATATTGTACTCGGATTGACGGCCATTCGGGTAATGTTGCGCATGTTCCGTAATAATCGGGCAGAGGATGAAATCGTGGCAAGAGGGATAGAAGGGGGAGGAGGTGTGCAATGAGTTATGAAGTGATAGGAATTTCTATTTTATGGCTATTCCTGTTCGGTTACTTAATTATAGCCTCGATTGACTTCGGCGCTGGATTTTTTAGCTATTACAGCACGATAACGGGTAAACGGCACCTGATCAACAATGTGATCGAACGTTATCTTTCCCCCGTATGGGAAGTTACTAATGTGTTCCTTGTCTTTTTCTTTGTCGGTTTTGTTGGTTTTTTCCMAGATACAGCGTATTATTACGGCACTGCGTTATTGCTTCCAGGAAGTGTAGCTATCATCCTGCTTGCCATCAGGGGATCGTACTATGCCTTTAGCAACTATGGGGGGAAGAAAGACAGTCGTATTTACTTGTTCTTATATGGGGCAAGCGGACTTCTTATTCCGGCTTCTCTTTCAACCGTCTTGACGATTTCCGAAGGCGGTTATATCGATGTCGACGATAAAGGTCAGGTGACCTTCCTGTTCAGCAGACTGTTCTCAAGCACGTATTCTTGGTCGGTCGTTCTGCTAGCTCTTATGAGCGTGCTATATATCTCGGCAATGTTCTTGTGCTATTACGCCAATCGGGCGAAGGATCATAGCGCATTCGAAGTCGTACGTAAATACGCGCTCGCTTGGAGTGGTCCCACTATTCTAAGCAGCCTTCTCGTTTTCTTCGCTATCCGCGGACATAATATGGGGCATTTTCAACGGATGGCGGACTATGCATTCATTTTCGTTCTATCCTTTATCTGTTTCCTAATTGCGATTTATCTAGTATGGACTCGTAAACGTCTTGGCCTGGCATTTATTTTCGTATTGCTGCAATTTGGATTTGCATTCTTCGGCTATGGGGCCGGACATCTACCTTACATTCTATATCCCTACTTAACGATCTATGATAATTTTACCAGTGAACCTATGGCTATTGCATTGATCTCTGTCTTCCTATTGGGTCTCTTATTGCTTATTCCGTCTTTGTATCTTCTTATGCGCCTTTTCTTGTTCGATGCGAACTATGTGCAGGGCAAACACAGCAAATCATAGCTTGGTCATAATTTAAGTAGGAAAGAAGGGCTACTATGTTAGAAAATTTTCTTATTTTCGTCGCACCATTTCTTGTAGTTATTGGCTCCATTGGATCGCTATTCTGGATTGGCGGAAAATCAGTGAAATAAACAGAAATAAAAAAGCTCGTATCAGCCTATGATGAAGGCATGAAACGAGCTTTTTTATACATTTCCTAGCATAAAGTTACTTAGCTTTTTTTGCAAAAGCAGCAACTACTGCTACTAATCCTAGCACAAGTGCAGCAATAGAAAGATAAAGAGGAAGATTTGAATTTGTAGTGCCTTCGTCAAGTGCAGCTGCAGTTGATCCACCACCGTGATCATGTCCATCTGAATCCATTTTAGCAGTTGCTGGCTTTGGATTCACCGTTGTTACGGAGGCAGGCTTGTCTGAACCGGCAGCCCCAACCCATTCAACGACACTTCCATCCTTGTAAGTTTGGTAGGCTTTCCACGAAATAGAAGCTGCTTGATCTCCTACTTTTCCTTGCATGTTGAATTCACCAAATTCAGTACTTGAAAGTCCTTCTCCAGTTGCTGACCAAACGACGCTAGTAATTTTACCTGCGCTGTCTTTGGTTAACTCATATTTCCATCCAGACATAGGTTCGAAACGAGAAACCGCGACTTCTGCTGGAATTTTAATTTCTACTTTAACAGTAGGTCATTGTTATTTCTCCCTCTTTTTTTGAAATATCTATAATGATTTAAACATCTTTATCGTGTGGTCATAAACCATTTCATCATCATTTGTATCCATTACCCTGATCTCAATATGCCATTTACCCGGGAAAGGGAAGTAGTGCCCTTCAGCGGTGAAAGCAGCTGGATTGACCGACGATGGTTGAAACGGCACCTCAATAGGGGACACAGTATCGTCGTCCAAGTATTTCATGTACACATGAACATATTTAGGTGCTGAAGAAGTGGGGCCGTGAGATGTCAAAGTAAACACATTTTTCCCAGGCGTATTGGGTGAGATATGGAGCTGTAAGTCCCCTTTGGAACTTGACTCTTCCAAGATAAGGGTTTGTTCAACAGCGTTGGATTCAGATGAGTGAAAACAGCTACGATGATCACAATTAACGCCATTAATGAAAAATCGATGCTTATGAATGTTGGGCGCAGGCAGTGCATCTACTAATGTAGAGTGCGCATAAGATTTATTAGGGACAATGAGAACGAGTAATATAGCTATGTGAACGATAACAATCCACATTTTTTTTGATAATAGCATTGAATATCCCTCCTTTCTTAATGTACTCCTAATGTCAACATAACAGCATGACTCGAAAGAGTTATTTTTGGACTTGAATTTGTCTAAATCATGGTATTTACGATTGATTACATTTTAAAAAGTTCAAACGATTCTAGCATGTTCTTCGTACATAGCCCATATAGTTGCAAGTAAGTACGTGGACTTGTATGGGAGGCAGGACAAGTGAATGAAGATACCCTATATCAAAAAGTTAGTTTGGATATCGATGGAATGACATGTGCAGCCTGCTCTGCCCGCATTRAGAAAGTCGTAGGCAAGATGGCTGGCGTTCGCGAGATTGTAGTCAATTTACCATTRGGACGAGCTACCGTAGAGATGGATTCTAATTCCGTTTATAAAGAACAAATTATTACGCGTATTGAGCAGCTTGGGTATTCCGCAAGAACCTCTCGGGAAGGGAATAAGATACAGAAAAGGATGTTTGGGTTAGGCACAACACTGCTGATTTCTGCGTTACTGACGATGCCACTCTTGTGGGCAATGGTGCGCCATTATACCCTGACATCCAGTATTTGGATTCCCGAATTATTTCTTCAGCCATGGTTTCAATGGGTACTTGCCACACCAGTTCAATTTGTCATTGGTGCTCCATTTTACTTTCAAGCATGGAAAGCATTAAAAAATAGAACGGCCAATATGGATGTGCTTGTAGTCCTTAGTACGACTTGCGCTTACATGTACAGCCATTATATGACAATGCATATGATGCAATCGGGGATGGCGGACCCGCATTCGGTGTATTTTGAGACAAGCGCAATGATTATTACCGTTGTGCTGCTTGGTAAATGGTTGGAGGCATCTGCCAAAAGAAGAAGTATGAAGAGCATACATCAATTACAAGAACTAAGCCCACAGACAGTTACAGTTATTAGCCGGGAGCATTTACAGGAGACTATACCATTAAGTAACATTAAAGTCGGAGACACCCTGCTTGTTCTACCAGGTGAGATCGTTCCTACGGATGGACGAGTATTGAACGGCAATTCATCTGTTGATGAATCTTTTATTACTGGCGAGTCCGTACCTATAGGTAAACGTCAACATGATTCTCTAATAGGCGGATCACGAAATATGGACGGGATCATGATCATGCAAGTGACTGCGGTTGGATCTCAAACAGCGCTTGGCAAAATGATCTTTTTGATGGAAGAAGCACAAGGTTCAAAGGCGGAGATCTCGCGGTTTGTTGATCGCATCGCAGCTGTTTTTGTTCCTACCGTGCTGGGGCTTTCATTGCTTACCTTGTGCATATGGGCCGTATGGCTAACACCTGGCGACTTCAAAGGGGCCATGTTCAAAGCCATAGCCGTCCTTGTTATCGCATGCCCTTGCGCGTTAGGTTTAGCAACACCAACCTCGATTTTGGTTGGTACGAGTCGAGCGATGGAAGCAGGCATTCTATTTAAAGAAGGCAAATATGTTGAGCAATTACAGGAAGTCGATGTCGTTTTACTAGATAAAACTGGAACGCTAACCCATGGAACTCCACGTGTTACGGATTTCATAACTGCTTCGGGTCAGGAGCAGCGATTACTACGTCTGTTTGCTGCCGCTGAGAAAGGAACAGAGCATCCCTTTGCTAAAGCTATTGTAAAAGAAGCCATTCGGCGCGGAATTCAAGTGAAAGATTCACTTTCATCGCAAGTGATTGCTGGTAGAGGTGTTATAGCGCATGTAGATAACCACCGTATTATTATTGGTTCTAAATCCTTAATGAGAGATTCAGAGATTTCCATAGAGAGGTTTACTAAAGTAACAGAACAATTAGAGATTGAAGATAAAACCGTGCTTTTCGCTGCAGTGGATGGTGCTCTTGAAGGTATTATTGCTCTTATGGACACGTTGAAACCAACTACACCACAAGCCATACGAAGGTTAAAAAAGTTACGTACAGAAGTGGTGATGGTGACTGGGGATCAACGGAGAACCGCGCTTGCTGTAGCAGCTAGGGCAGGTATAAAAGCAGTTTATGCAGAAATGCTTCCACAGGACAAGGTGGAATTAGTACGGCTCCTACAAAATAAAGGTAAACGTGTTGCAATGGTGGGGGATGGCGTAAATGATGCCCCAGCTCTAGCCGCCGCTGACATCGGAATTGCCGTAGGTACCGGTGCGGAGATTACGAAGGAAGCAGCAGATGTCAACTTACTCCATAGTGACTTGGGTAGCGTTGCAGATGCCATTGTGATAAGCCGGAAGACAATGCGTAACATCCGTCAAAACCTGATTTTTGCTTTCTTGTACAATATCTTGGCTATCCCATTAGCATTTATGGGTTATATGGCACCCTGGGTAGCAGGAACAGCAATGGCGCTTAGTTCTGTGTCGGTCGTCTTGAATGCATGCAGATTGCAAAAAGCATCTTTGCGAAATTAATTAAGTAAATTCCATTAGTTAAATAAACAGGTAACGAATTCACTTATCAAGTGATTTCGTTACCTGTATTTGCATGCAATCTGTTATTTTCTTTCTGCAAGCCATCGAGCAAGATTGGCTGTATGACGCTTAACGTTTATTGAAGGTGAAATAGATCTTTCGAGGCATTTGGAAATTATCAAGACGATGGAGTTGGAATTAGAAACGATCCTTATAGCTATAAGGACCGTTATGGATTGAAAATCATGAAGGAGAGAGCACTTGAAATGGGGTGGATTTTGCAAATCAATTGCGATCATGGAAGAACGAGTGTGGAGATAAGAAGAAAATGGCTGAGATAGCCTTGTTGTTGGAGTTTTCTTAGGATGATTTAGACAGTTTCTTGATATCTTTTTCAATAACTTTGTTGTCCATACTATCGCCCATATCATATATTTTACGAATCATACCTTCTTGATCAATTAGAAACAAAGAACGTATAGAATGGGCGAATTGTCCGTCTTTTTGTTTGACAGCCATGATGCCAAAATCATTCGCTGTTTTTATCACGTCTGACTCATTCCCTCTAAGCAATTGCCATCCGGCAGCTTGGTCGATCCCAAGCAAACTTGCATACTTTTCTAAAGCCTCAGGTGTGTCTCGTTCAGGATCAAACGTTATACTAAGAAACGCAACACTTTTTCCGAATTTTTTCTTTTCCTTTAAGTTATTTTGCATTAATACCATATTGGAAGTCGTGACAGGGCATATGGTCGTGCAGTTGGCGAAGAAAAATTCGACTAATCGAACTTTGCCACCAGTATCACTTAGTTTGACCTGTTCTCCTTTCAAATTTTGCAAGCTAAATTCGGGAGCGACTTTTATTTTAGGTAAAGGATTAGTACCTTGTTGAACCCAGTAAACCGTACATAAAACAATGGCTGCTATACATACAAGAGTAACCGACCTTAACCATACTTTTCTATTTGTTTCTTGCACGTTCAGCTTCCTCTCTAATTGGCTTCTACCTTGAATTGTTTGGTCGGCATCGTATGCATGCCTGCCGCTGTTGTATGCGTAGTCACGCTATAGGTGCCCGCTTGAGAAAAAGTTTTGGTAATGGCATATACACCATCTGACTTTTTAACGCCTTTTATCTTTTCGTGGTCATCAGATTGTCCTTCTTTCCAAATTTCAAAGGTGATTTCATTCGCTTTTTTAACATTCACCCCATCTTGTGTAATCGTCGCAATAAGTTCAACTTGTTCTTTGATCTTAGGCAGCTCAGGGATTACTTTCACATCAACTTGAATCATTTCCATGGAATTGTGATCCATGTCTGCCATTTCCATGCCACCATGGCTGGAATCTTGACATCCTGCCAGTAGGACACTAAATAGAATAAGCCCGTACCATTTTTTCATAATAAATCGTTCGACTCCTTACATTTATCGTTTCTTAGTCATTATACCCACCTTCTTGTACGATGCCATGACTATAAAGAGCTACTTAACTTATATTTAGTTGTAATTTTGACGATTTTTCGTACATATTGTGCGATTAATAGCCCTTATGAGTCATTTTGAAATGTTTGTAATTGAGTATATTAATAGTAGGTGAGAAGGAAGGAGAGTACTGTGACATTTGGAGGTCCGCTTAATGTATTTGGTCATCTGTTGTTCAGCGCTCATATGCTTCAGCAATCTATCCTGTATTTGGCCATGCCTCCTCTAATTTTAGCAGGATTACCTGAAGGTTTTTACAATAATATCATGGCTATCCCCGTATTACGTTCGGTGCTTAGATTGTTAACGAAACGCCTTGTCAGGCTTGAAAAAGGTTGGTTATATCTTTATGAATGGCCTGTTGTTGACCCCTGCGTGTGCGTGTATTATTTTCTCGCAATCCACCCTTTACCAATTGTATACACAAGGCTCACATATTCTTTGTACGCCTTTCTATTACACAGTAGTGGACATACCACGTTGTCATTTATGCAAGTGTTCTTGGAATTGCCTTTTTTCAATGGTATCGAACAGAACGAAATGAAAATTAGATTTAGAATTTGAAGGGAGGTAAAGGGATGATTCAACCAATTCGTGTTCTTATTGTTGATGATCACCATCACKCCAGAGAAGCAGTTCACGATATTTTAAGCAAGGAAATGTCTTTCGAGGTCATTGCTGAAGGTAAAAACGGGCTAGAAGCGATAACATTGACTGAGGAGTGGATGCCCGATCTCATTCTGATGGATATTAATATGCCCCTAATGGACGGGCTTGAGGCAACCAAACAAATCAAGGATAAATTTCCGTATGTAAAGATCGTGATGATGACAGTATCTGATGATATTACGGACTTATTTGAAGCTGTGAAAAAAGGTGCTCAGGGCTATTTACTTAAAAATTTAAGCCCCGATTCATGGCATGAATATTTAAAGGCTGTTGCCGTTGATGAAGCTCCGATGTCTAGGGAGCTAGCCTTACGTCTCTTAAAAGAATTTACCACCGCTGAAAAGATGGAAGTAACTGCACATTCATCCATTACTACAAGGGAACGTGAGATATTAAAATGGGTGGCAAGCGGCAAATCAAATCGGGAAATATCTGATGGCCTATCGATTTCTGAGCATACGGTGAAAAATCATTTAAAAAACATTATGCAAAAGCTGCGGATGGATAATCGTGTTCAACTTACCCGTTATGTCTATGAACAAGGATGGATAGCAAATATAAAAAGATAGGAGTACTTGAAATGAAAAAAAAGATGTTACTTACATACACTTGTTTTGGATTAATGTTAGTTCTAGCTGCTTGTGGCTCCAGTACGAAAGTAGAGCATACGGAGCATGAGGGAAGTACATCTACTTCAAGTCCTTCTGCTTCTGTCAGTGCAAGCAATGCCGAAACGCTGTATAAGGGGAACTGTATGTCTTGTCATGGTGGAGAACTTCAAGGGAAGATTGGCCCTTCGTTGGTGAAAGTAGGGGGGAAATTAAGTGAAGAACAACTTGATGCCAAGATTCAAAATGGAGGTGGTGGGATGCCTGGTTTCAAATCTAAGCTGAAAGAACCCGATGTTCAGGCACTTGCTGAATGGTTAGCTGCAAAAAAATGATTGTTAAAAAACGCCATTTCCAATGTGATTGGAGAATGGCGTTTTTTGACAATCAGATGAACTAAATAACTTTTTCCATCCGATATCCGATTCCCCATATGGTTCGAATCATAGAGGCAGCTGCTGGTGAATAGAGTTGCATTTTTTCTCTCAATCGCTTGATATGGGTATCTACTGTTCGGTGTTCACCACTTTCTTCGCAATTCCAAATCTCTTTTAACAGCATCTCTCGTGTGCAGATCTTTCCGATATGAAGAGAGAAATAACGTAATAGTTCGTATTCTTTCAATGTTAAAGAGATCTCTTGTCCATCTACCAGTACTCGTCTTGCATGATGTTCAATTGTTAGATTCGCTTTCATTAGTGCTTGGTCCCCGTTGTCTGCTTCATCAATTTTGGCATTTTCACTTTCCAAGTACATACGAATTAATTTTCGTGTGTGCTCTAACAGGATAAAATAAATTTTAATTAGAAAAAAATAGGCATATCTGAAAAGTAAATTGAAATTGACTTTAATTCTTCACATCTTCCTTGATCAAATAGCACTTTGGAGTCATCACTAACCCTAAATATTGCTATATGATGAATGACATATGAAACATAAAGG
The DNA here is from genome assembly GCF_052115445.1 of Paenibacillus sp. 2RAB27. Classification (NCBI taxonomy): domain Bacteria; kingdom Bacillati; phylum Bacillota; class Bacilli; order Caryophanales; family Paenibacillaceae; genus Paenibacillus; species Paenibacillus sp. 2RAB27. The sequence continues at coordinate 6,830 of NZ_JBFRGR010000039.1, read as the reverse complement.
GAGTGTAATTTTTGAAACGTCTTGGATTTGTAATTGCGAGTACAATTGTTTTTTCAACATTAGTGATAGGGTGTTCGTCGGCGAAGCTTGAGGAAACCTCTTCTCCGAAGCCTACAGTCAGTGGACAACAGACGACGGCAACTACACCTACGAATAGTATTGCTGCCTCGAGTGGAGATTTTCTGACTTTCAAAGACAGTACGAAACAAGAAATTACTTTAAAGAACAAACCTCAGCGTGTTATTTTGTTAAACACTGAAATTCAAGAATTGTTCTATCAAGTRGGAGGAAAAGCTGTTGGATTAGCGACTGCACCGGGAATTCCTCTCCCTGAAACATCAAAAGATGCTATACAGGTGGGTGAAATTAACCAAGTTAGCTTGGAAAAAGTGATGAGTCTAAAACCTGATCTGGTTATAGGTCAAACTATGTTCCACGCATCCTTGAAGGATTCGTTATCTTCTTCTAAAGTACCCTTGGCTTTAATAGATATTAAAAGCTACGATGATATTAAAGCTGCTGCAGAACTATTTGGGAAATTAGCGGGGAAAGAAGGAGAGACTAAGACTGTGCTTGATCAAACGGAGAAAAAAATGCAGACCATTATAAGCAAGCTTCCACAACAAAACCCAAAGTTTGCGATGATTACTATCATGCCAATGGGTATTAGTGTACAGAAGAATTCGACGCTTTCACTGGATGTAGCCAATCGCTTGAAGCTAAAGAATGTTGCTGAATCGCTCCCAGCAGGTATGATGCCGAGTTCTGCTCCCTGTAGTTTGGAAAAACTTGTTGAACTAGATCCAGACTTTTTATTCTTCACCGTGCATGGCACAGAAGATTACGGGAAKGAGAAACTTAAATCCGATTTAGAAAGCAATCCAGCTTGGAAAACATTAAGGTGAAGTTATTGCAGGAGAGAATGGAGCAGGCAAAACAACATTCTTTCGTTCCATCATGCAATTCCTTCCTAAGCAAACAGGAAAAGTTCAAATATTGGGAAGAACATTGGAACGTAAATCTGATCAAAGATGGGCTCGATCACAGATCGGTTACGTTCCACAAACGCAAGGGCAAGGACAGTTTCCGATCTCGGTGTCTTCTTGTTTCTGCTTCGTAAGAGGGAATTATGAGTATCATTAAAGTGGCACAGTAAATAGTTATCTTTTGACATCAAAATGGCATAATTATAGCCGGTGTTTGAAAGCGGTTCTACACGAGAGATAGAGAATCTCATCAAGAAATGCTTACAAGTCTCATTGATTGATATGATCTGCGTTTGACCTGCGTTTTAAAAGTTGGCAGTTTTGATGCAGTCAAAGAGCCCGGCAAAACAAACAAGATTTAAAAAATGCTGATGGCTGTGTTCGAATAGTGACTGCTTCACAAAATCCGTATTTTATACATATGTCTATAAATCGATTTAATGCTGCTTTGTAACTACTGAATGTTCATTTAGTGTTATACACCATATAGCCTCGATTTTCGTTCTGTTTTTTTATAAGTTCCCTTTCTTGCCAGTGGAATTGCTTTTTCTTTTTCAAGGGGGTTAATGAATACTACTATTATAAATGCTTTTAAATTCTTGAACAAAGTCAATCGGCAGCATAGGTTCATCAGAAGCGGCTACTCGTTGAAGCTCTTTTAACCAGTTCTTTGATTTTTCATCCAAATTTGACACTTCGTTTGCTTGATGAAAATAAATATACAGCAATGCATATCGAAGTTTAATACAATCTTGTAAATGTGCTATTTCTTCTTCTTGGATTGTATTTTCCTTCAGATATCCTTTCATAAAATGGCGGAAAAACAATTTATAATATTCCGCTTTATTTTCAAATTCCTTAAACGGATAAAAAAGTGCATAACACAATGTAATCCMGATATCGTTAATGAAATACGTATAACCGCAATCATCAAAATCGAACAAATAAATGTCTCCGTTATGCAGATAAAAATTACTTTGATGAAAATCAGTATGAGTCAAACCGTATGTATCTTTGGACTTGGGCAGAGAAGTAAGTTTTGTTAATCTTTCTTTTAGAATTGAAATCATTTCATCATCAGGTCGCAGGTATTTCTCCGCCTTTAATTGAACTTCTTGATCCCAGGCTTGTCGTTTAAACGCCGGATTACTCCATTCATAACCCTTTGTGGCATGATGGATTTTCCCCAGAAATTCGCCCCACTTTTCGTAAAGCGATTCATTCCAATCTTCTTCCGACACTTCTTTTCCAAGAGACATTTCGTATGAAATGGCTAAGAACGAACCATTTTCTGCAGCAATTTCTTCAACCATATTACCCCTGATCGATGGTACAGCATTTGAAACTTCCAGTCCTTTATTCGACAAAAAATTTAAAAATTCAATTTCACCCCGTATATTATTTCTTGATCTTCTAATTGTATGTGAGATTTTTAATATGAAAAATGCATTGTTTTTCTGGTATTCATAAACAAAGCTTTCATAACCGCCCAATAAACGAACGGTGTCATTATTAATGTCATATCGCTTTATTGCTTCGGTAAGGATCTCTTCAGTGAATTGCTCTTTAATTTCTCGTATCATCTTCTATACCTTCTTTCTAAGTAGTTGCATAATTTTTTTAATCGAAAATTTCGGCGACCACCCTGACGGAAGGCCTCCTAAGGTAATTGTCCAGCAACGCCCTCTCTTAGTAGCACATCCTCATCCGGTCCGTCCGGCTCGAACAAGGGGATCTCCTCTCTAATGAGCGTTTCCGAGAAAATACCCGCCCAGCTTGTTCAGCTGCTTTACAATCATGCTCTCGACGTGTCTCGGCACCTCCTGACACGATACCGGCTCGGAAGAAAGCACGAACGAGACGGGAATCCGCGTCACCTGCGGGTTCTCCTGATCATCTAATCGATCGCTCCATTCGTGAATGCTTAACTTTACCTACCAAATAAAATTCCACTTATTTCCGCGATATCCTGCCCGTTCGCTTAATGAAAACGGCAGTTCTGGTCAGCTGCCGTATGTCGCATTCTCGAATTGGAGCGTGAATTGTGTGTGTGTGTCTGATCTGAAAGTGAACCAGAGCAACTTCAATATGCAGTATGATGACCTGAGTTTCCCGAACGGGAATAACGCTGTCAAATGACGTTTATCCCATAACGCAAAAAGCCGTGGTGAAATGGATGATCCGTACGTAAAGTACCTCCTCTCCCCTTAACCGAAAATACCGCGCAATCACGTCACTCTGGCAGTAAACTTGCTACTCGCCCAGTGATCCGTTTGCGTAAGGCCACGCTCCTCCAATAAAAATACTCATTTAAATTTCCTCCTAATATTAAAAATTATTGAAAACAAAAAAGCCCTCGTCCTCTAAAAGGACGAAAGCTGTCGCTCACGTGTTTCTACCTAAATTTACCGATCCCTTCAGGTGACCGGCCTCTACAGGTACGTCACCACATGAGGCCATATATAACATTATCCATACAATCAAAGCCCTGAAACCAGGGCTTATTCGCCATTAGTTATATTTCTCAAACTCGCTTTTTATCCAGGTTTGGTTTTGATGAGCAATGTATTGTTCCATTCGTACTAACAAATCAACCAATTCGGGTTTCGTCAGTTGCATATAACGTTGTCTGACTCGATCTATGTCACGATCCTGCTTAATGTGCTTGAATGCCTCCAGATCATCATTCAAGGGCTTGTGGGACCTCTTTAATGGTTTATATACCTTAGTAGTACTATGTTTTAGAAAATGATTGTGAAGTTCTTTGTTCTTTCGAATGGTATTTTGGTGTATACCTTTTCCGTCCGGATCAATTTCTTTCGATTTATCCGAAACTGTTCTGTAAGAAACTGTCTTACCCTCATTATGAAGAGTGTCAATGGCCTTTACTCCAAGTTCTAATGAACGGTTTTTCTTCTGTTCGTACGATGCCTGAAGCCATTCCAGTTCATTTATTTGAGGAGATACGAATTTCCGGCGCATATGTTTCATCCTTTTGAGATTTTTCGATTAACTGGATCTCCTTGAGCTCGTACTTAGCTCTATTTTTTGCGATCTTCATTTTCTTTGCTTCAAGCGGTAAACCCATTTGCTCAAATCTTTTTTCACTTTCATCTGCCMAATTATAATAAGCTGTAATTTCTTCTCTAAACTCTGGACGAGGAACTTTCGCACCGCATCCCATGCAAGCCATTTTAGTCGGGCATACCGAGTCAGTTGTGCATATGCCACCCACAACCTTAGACATAATGCCTACCTTCTCGCGATAATCATTATATATCTCTTTTAATTCTTCAGGACCTCTGATGATACCCTTTTGAATATCAACATATGAGATCCAGTTTTCATGAAGTGAGTTTATTGATGCTGAAACTTGTTGTGTTGTTGGAGCTGAGTAGTAAGAAGTCACCTCAATATCCTTCTGATGGAGCAGCGTTTTCACAATGTCAACTGGAATTTTCTCAGTTTGAACAGCATGTGTAGCAAATGCATGTCTCAAAAGATGAGCTTTTAGAATCACTTGATTGCCTTCTGCCGACTGTATTACGATGCCGTGTAAAAGAAATCGAAGTATAGCATTTATTGAAAACACGTTGATGTGTCTAGATTGGTATTGAAAAATGTACTTTCTTTTTGGCATCAAATGTCTTCTGCTATCTACATCATACTGTACTTCTGGAACAGATTCTGTCTTGTAGGATTCCTTAAGTACTTTGAGTATTTCAGTCATAAACTTAAAAACATCTTCAGGCATATAATAGTTCTCCGGTTCTTCCCTACCTTTAGGAGTGAGTCGGAAAATATAGTTTTTTCTTGGGGGACTATTACTTTTATCGACTGTCACTACACAGCAGTCCTTATCATAACTAATTTGCAGCAATTCGTTTATTCTAGCGCCAGATGATGTGATGATATCCAACGCAAATCGTGCAAACATACATGCTACATAAATCGGTTCGATGTTGATTAGCAGTTTGTTGGATAATCTTTGTGTCCTCGTTACATAAAAACCTTGCATTAAAAGCCCAGGGTTACCTGGTAGAAAAGGAGCACTTGTCTTTCCATCCTCTCCGATCTCATATCCCCACTGATTTAGGTATTTCTCAACCTTTTCACGGTGCTCCTCAGTTGTATATTCTGTTGACCACTGACCCAATAACCTCAACCTCAATATATCTAAGAACCATGGGCCATCCCCTTGCGTACCATCATCTAACTTTTCTGCTTTGATAAACTCCATAAAGCAGTCTTCATCTTTAAAAACTCGGTATCGGTTCTTTCCTTCGTGGACATAATCAAAACTTGATATATCCCATAGTTTGAAATGCCAACGTTCGTTAACATACTCCGATTCATCATAATAAAAATCAATTGGAAGCTCCAAATTTTGCTCTTTTGCGGTCATTATGGCCTTACGGTATGATTCACGAAGTCTACTGACCTGATTCCATCTCAAATGACCTTCAGCCCTTATTTCGGGCAATAATGGCGTTACAGCAGATGTATCTTCCTTTCGCTTGGTCTTCGCATTGGTAATTGCCTTAGTTCGAGCACTAAAATCTCTATTGTCATAGGGAACGTTTGGAAGCATATATGCGGAGAGGGCAACCTGTTTTTCTTCACTGAACTTAGTGCCCAACCATTTTTTTAGATTAAACATAAATGTGTTATAGCCGGTCAAAATAGATTGCCGTTGTCGATCGGAATGTTCAGATAGAATTTGTCCTGTAACGTATAATTCCACACACGAAACCGAGCATTCAAAACACTAGTAATATTCATGATTGATTGCGGCGTTAAATTTCTGTCTGATAAACACATTAATGCTAGAGCAAATTGATTTGCCCAAGGATGCCCGACACATTGCCGGGCAAAATATTTAATGTTTTTTTCCTCAACTTTGTCCCAATAGTAATCCCCGTTCGGATCACATAATAGCAACAGTTCTTCTGGTATTTTATTGTGAAGTAGGGAAACCCAGTTTTTGATTTGTGTTTCTTCTAGTAATAAATGCACACCGGTTAAATGTACTCTTTCGATTTTTGAATATCGGAAAAGAGCGAATCATATAAATCTTGTCCCTCGTTATACATCTGAAAATCAGCATAGTGGAAAGGACTTTGTTCTGCCACAGCAGCTTCTTTTACGCCTTTTTCTATGTCAAGATAAACCCATCTTATTAATAAAAATAGTAACAACGGTGCAAATAATGCCTTTTTTACACAAAGGATTCTCCTTTTTTAAGATTACTATTATCCGGGAAAGGAATTTTTATACAGTACAAATATTTTCCGTAAAATATCGCGGTCTTCGATTATCTCAAACGATGGTGGCATTCGAAAAAACATTCGGGGTTATGACCGTGCGACAGAGGGTAATGCGGCAGATGGCTACATGTTGAAACTGTAAAACATGATGGGCTTCGGTCCAAATAACAGACCGAAGCATACACGTTCACAGTGCATTGAAAAGGCTGCAATATCATATGCGTCAAATAGCCCCCTCATCTAGCTGGTATAGACGGGGGTTCTTTGTTTCGATACTCTTTCCTGCTCGGCCTGTAAATTGCATTGAACTTACCAGCTCTTTTAACAACAAAAGGAGCAGTTGCCGCGACGGCAAACTGCTCCTAGATCACTTAACTATTGTTTTCCGTACCTTAAAAGTTATGGTGTATATGTTTAAATATTGCAAAAAACTCCCTCTATGAGGAATAGATTTTCTTTTAAATACTCTCTAAATCTTAGGATTTCGATGCTTTGCTAAAGGTTAGGGACAACGTGCCTATGGGATAATATTGAGTTAGATGAAAAAACTGGGTGTGGAAATATAAAAGAATGCCTC
>NZ_JBFRGR010000038.1:0-51427 GCF_052115445.1 Paenibacillus sp. 2RAB27 | reverse complement strand
GCCCAACCCCCTGGTAGAGCCCAGGCACCATCTGCTTTTTCTTTCACAAGTAGTATTTTATCCTCTTCAAAAACAACGCCTCGAATATCAACCTTCGGTGTGGCGTACCCGGTTTCATTGGCAAAGCTAAGGTTAATCGTATCCTTACCCACCAACGTGTACGTATCTAGAATATCAACACTTATTTCCCGAAGCCCCTGGAAACGTTCCAAATCGTAGACATCCTTCGAGTACGTTAAACCGATCTGGGCAATCGCTTGTATTTGTTTGGCCCAGTCTAACCATTTAAGGCTTACATCACGTTCTGTCATCTCTTCACACTCCTACTTTTCTCCCGATATATAACAAATGCGAGGAAACCCCTAACACCGATGGATCACGCGCTAGTCGAATGAGAAGATCAATAAACGCGTCCTTTTCCCCACGATCCGTCCAATATTGCTTCTGTTCTTGCGATAACAATGCCCCAAGATTAGAAGAACCAATCAGATCTAATGTCTCAAATCCTTGGCTTTCCATAAAAGGCTTGATGTCTTCCACATTGTAATAATAAGCCCCCGTGAAACGACCTGCATCTGTATGATTAAAAATACCTTCCTCTATAAAATGCTCAATCGCAGCCATGTTGTCATTCGGTTTCCAAGCATTTGGGGAGAGCAACGAAGTTAGAAGCATTCGCATCCGACTTTGAAAAGCGACAAACACGATGCCATCGTTCTTGGTCACACGATACAATTCCCTTGCGGCAGCAATGCGATCCTCTTCTACTTGCAAATGATACAATGGTCCCAACATCAATGAAGCATCAAAGGTTGCATCTGATAGCCCCTCTAAACTCGTTGCGTTCAGCGCATGAAAACCATTAAACATGTCTACTAAACCAAGCTCATTTGCTTTATCTTTCGCAATCTCGACGAGATCAGGCGTAAGATCAGTAAGCGTTACATGATTGCCGAGTTTCGCTATTTCCATTGCGTATTTGCCTGGTCCTGCCCCGTTGTCTAGGACATGGCCACCACGAGGGAGATACTTCTTCATGTAGTGCCAATTTACCGTAAACTCAATAGGTTCGCGATCTAGTCTTCCCCATTCATCAAACTTGGCATAGTAATCGATCACATTCTTCATTCATTTTTCCCTCCCTTTTTGAAAATGCCAAAAAACCCATCGCCTACAAAGAGGCGACAGGTTAAACCTTCGCGGTACCACTCTTCTTGATTCGCAACATGAATCGTTACAAATCCTTGAGACCTGATGACGGAGGTTAACCGTTAAGATCTACAAGACATTTCGATCTTACCGCTCAAGGGTGAGTTGGGGAAGCTATTGGCTGACTTCCACCGAAGCGACAGCTCTCTGGACAATAGGTGTTCCTTACTGGTCCCAATCATTGCGTTTGGATATGTATAAAGTTGGATGTGATGTAAGTGTATATTCCCAAATACTTCCTGTCAATGGATTCTTTGACGCTACAAATGTTCTTTCAATTGACCAATGATTTCCTCATATTCTTGCTCAGACAATTGCTTATTGTCCGCGGGATTCATTTCGAACATTTTCCCCCACGTGTACCCATCCTTATATTTCGGAACAATATGGAAATGCACATGAGGCATCGTATCGCCAAAGGCGCCATAATTGATTTTATCCGGAGAAAAAGCACGTTCCACTGCAGCTGCAGCCTGAGCCACATCGCGCATGTACAGATCCTGATTCTCTTGAGACAAGTGAAAGAATTCGCTGTGATGCTCATTCAGAGCAACAATACAGCGCCCCTTATACGTTTGCTCTTTGAATAAGTACAACGTAGATACACGCAATTGTCCGATTTCAATCATTAAGTTCGATAATGCCTCGTTCTTGCTGCAATAATTACATACTGGGGTCATGGTGGAAGTCTCCTATTCTAGCGATTAGTTAATGGATAACATTACTAGTATCATAGCATACTTCACATCGGAGCAGATACACTTCCTATATGGAACAATAGGGATCCGCCAGCTTCCTAACACGCTCAATACCGTCCCACATATCACCTGGGCCATCATAGACAAGCGTAAGCGGCCCTTCATAGCCTGCCTGTTTGGCGATGTTTAAGCAGCGAATAAACTCCGCCTCATCTGGAACTCCCTCGGTATTGGTTTGCGCTTTGGCATGGATGGATTCACTAAGTGGAATCGTCTGGACTAACTCATCGAATTTCTGTTCACCTTTGAAATTCCCGAAATCGGAAGTAAATCCAATGACTTCTCCACATCCTTCCAAAATCGCAAGACAGTTATCACCTGTTGAGGATAGGGATTTGAAATTTTCTGTCACGACGCGTACGCCATGATCCTTCCCATATTGTCCTAACTCACGCAGGGCTTCGATCGATCGTGCTAAGGCATCCCTGTCCGATGGATCCGCTTCCCCTGCAATTATACGTACTCTTTCCGCACCTGCTAAGGCCGCGACATCGATCCAACCTTTGATCCATGCGATATCGGATTGTCTACGAACCTCATCTGGACTAGAGATATCCCCATATTCAAGCAGTAGTGTGTAAAATCGAAGTCCCGCATCCGCAAATGCCCCTTTCAACGCAAGCAGATATGCTTCATTCATCTCTGGAAAATGAAAATGACACACTTCCAGCGAGGTGAACCCCTTCTCCGCTAGTACAGCTGGTAGTTCGAGCAAAGCAAGCAGTTCTGGTTGATCTTGAGCTTCCGTGAATTGCGTTTGCTTATTGTCATCCCATCGAGTCCAACGCAAAGGACCTAAATTTCGATGTAAACTCCAACTCGTTAGCGATAAAAATGGCATAGCTACCATCCCTTCATTCCTCTATTTTGTCATATCTTATCAAAGTCGTTCTGGAATCGCCATATTCGAATGCGCAAAAAGATATCTTATTATGCTATTTTTCAAGAAAAAAAGCAGGTCGCCTCAGCGCCTGCTCTCCTCCCAACTATTTGATGCGATCCAAAAGCTCCGCTAACCGCTCATACGAATCCTGCATCCCTTGCTCCATGCCTGAATGCAGCATGCCGTCTCGATCAGCGACCGATTGGAACACAGACTCCATCACTAGCTTGGTCTTTCCGCCTTCGAGTTCTTCGAATTTAGCCGATTCGAGGATAACATGTCCCTTCTCCGGAAGTCCTTCAAACTCGAACGTTTGAATAATCCGCTCAGGCGCAGTAACTTCATGGTACACGCCGCGGAATGCATACTCATTTCCATTGCTATCCAGATGAATATACCGCCAGTTGCCACCGCTTCTCGGCTCAAACGTGTCCAATTTCATCGTTAGCTTGCGGGGTCCAAGCCATTCCACGATCAGCGCCGCATCCGTAAACGCTTTAAACACTAACTCTCGTGGCGCATTGAACACGCGTGTCATGCAGATCTGCTGACCTTCAGGCTCATAGGTAAGAATCGCTTCATTCTCGATCATAACCGTTCACTTCCTTTTCATTACACTAATATGCTACTATCATATCGAATTCTAGGACGACATCCAATTCCGGAAAGTTTTGAGAACCTATATCCCTAGTTCATTGTGCTTTCTTCGGGTAAATAATACGACGCCAATCACCACGACACACGCCATAGATAGCCATGAGCTGTATAGGAATACTTGTCTCATCCCATAAGCTGCGCTCATGAAGCCACCTAAGAAGCTGCCAATAATTCGAGCGGCTCCAAGGCTTAGTAAGCCGTTGAGCGTTTGTCCGCTTGCCTTCCATTCCGCTGGTACTTCGCGGTTAATGATCGTGGCAATCGTCACAGATAGTACGATAAAGATAACGCCATGCAAGACTTGAACTGGTAATAACCAGTGGGCCACTTCAATCTGGGAGAATAAGAACCACCGTAAGGATGACGCCAGAGCAGCCACGAGTAAAATGATCGAGATAGGGATTCGCTTGAATATTTTTGCTGAAAATAATAGAAAAGGCAGCTCGCTCAAGGACGAAATCGTCATCGACCAGCCTAACAGTACACTATCCCCGCCCATTTGCTTGAAATAAATCGGAAAGAAAGCATAATAATAGCCTAGCGTAATTTGGATAATAAAATTCATGCCTATATAGAACATGAGTTTACCATTTTTGAACAGCTCACGGAATTTCCGCCCCATTACATTCGCTGGTCGCCCAGCGGCAGCTGGAAACCGCCATAAGCAAAGCAAAGCGGCTACCATTGTACAAGCGTAAACCGGGAACATGGAATCGATGTACGATTTGGCAACGAACCCGAAAAGGAGTGACATCATGGCGAAGCCAACGGTTCCTCCCAGCCGAATCAAGCCAAAGCTCCATGTAGGCTGTCGATCTAATTCCTCTAAGGTAATGGCATCACTTAACGCAAATATGGAAGTCTGGAAAAAAGTAAAAATACAAATGATGACAAGAATAAAGAGAAATTGATGCGAGATCGGAAAGAACAGAATCGAAATACCGCTGCCTATAATTAATAACCGCAGGATGTGATTCTTGGATTTGGCACGGTCCCCTAACGCGCCCCATACAGGTTGGCCAATCATGGCAATCAAGGGTCCGAGACTAAGTAGGACTCCGATCTGCTCCTGAGAAAACTTCGCGTTGTTAAGATACACCGGCATGAAAGTGCCATAAACCGCGTTCCCCATATAAATAACGACATAGAATAATACAAATGCATTCAGTTTCGTAGCTGTTCCCTTCTTTCTTCTGTGAGAGCTGTGAGAGCTAAACGATGCCTATCCGCATGCGGTATCCAAATAAGATGGATCGTTCTTCACCAGCGAATACCTTCTCCACAAACTGGCGAAACGCTGCTGCCTCTGCCTCAAGCTCTTTCGCACCTAACTTTATCGCGGATTGTAAGCTGCCCTGACTTAACGCGAGATTGGCATAGCGGGTTGCATCGCATGACTCCCAATTATGAAACACAATTTCTCTTGCATAGCGGAATAAACTCGATGATTGAATTTGCTTCAAGTGCTCGTCCTTGTTCCATTTGTGCGCTTGCTCATGCTTGGGTGCCAGCTCAACAGCCCGTTGATCACCTAATGATGTAAGCTTCATATATTGCTGCTCAATTTCCCAGTCAACGACAGGCGGCCAATCGCAATCATAAGCTGCGAAAACGCCACCAGGGCGAAGGATACGCGCGAATTCACGCAAAGTGCTTTGCGGCTCCATCCAGTGAAACGATTGTGAGCACGTGACAACGTCTGCAGAATCGGATGGCAGCTCCAGTTCATGAGACAACCCGTTAACAAATTGGATTGCCTCTGGCTGGTTCATACTCTCCCATTTGGCTAGCGCTACTGCGCGCATGTCATCACTCGGCTCTACGCCGATGATCCGCTCCGCATCATTCAACCAGATAAACGATGATAACCCTGTGCCGCAGCCTACATCTACAACGGTTTGAGGTTTGCTTCCCAAATATGATGTCACAATCTTGATCAATTCCTGCGGCGCAGTTGGCCGGCTTTCATCATACAACGCACCGAACCCGGTAAATCGCTGTACATTACTCGTGCGAATATGTTCAATCATAGATTCCCTCCTCTGAGTCATGACAAAAAAAGCTCAACCATAGGATGAGCTTCTACTCGACATATTTAACGTACATGAACGTGTAATCGTCCCTCTAGATGAAGTATGCCTTTATCTTGGACGGCTTCCTTCGCGAGGACATTGATTCGTTTCAACCACTCTTCTGGCTTATAATTGTTGGTTGTTGCTTGGACTAATCGCTCTGCATGATCATAACAGGTGTCATAGCCACCTAATTTACGAATGACCTCGACATATTCGACAACAAGCTTTCGAGCACCTTGCGAGGTGTAACCGAAACTCTGAACAAGAGCATCAACGATTCCGCGTTCATACAGACTCAGCCGAACTTGTGTTTTCATAGTAGATCCACCTGCCTCCCGTAAAAATGTTATAACCTACAAACCTAAGGGATGCTTCCCACTTCTCAGAGGAAAATACCACTTGATTGCCAAGACGCAACGCATCCAATTTCCGACCGCGTGTGGTGCGTAAAATTTGATCATAAAACCAATGTACATCTTTATTTAATTGTACTGCTTCTTCAATAATTCGTCCAGTATCACCATCCGCCATTGGTCCTATAATGATATCCGGATGCTTGTGGCATGGGTCCGCTTCTCCCTTATTCATGACACTGCGATGCGACATTACAAATTCAGCCCATGCTAAGGAATCACTTAGAAAAATGAGCGGCTCCATCTTCGCAGGAATCGAGATCAGCTCAATTTCAAGCACACAGGCAAGCTCATGCCCCATAATCGATCGAGCCGCTGCCTTACGTGCCCAATTTCGCGCCTGCGCTGCTGAGATGGTTGTATAAAATCCTTCGCCGAAATCACGGCCAGGTCGCCAATACCTGCTATCCAATAATTTATCTTTGAAAAGGTTGACGAGATTATCCGTTGTTCCATGATATAAACGTTGTGGTGTTATTATATCCATTTCGCTTTCCTCTGAAACCCCTTTCCCTTCTAAATAGGCTAGTAAGCACCACGAATATGTTCGTGTACGTCAGTCGCATAGAAGCTCTTCAGACGGACTAGCTCTGCCGAAGAGAACGCCTGAACTTCAAGGGTAGCTAAATTATCTTCAATTTGCTTGACGTTCTTAAAACCAGGAATAATACAAGTAATGTGGGGATTCTCCAAAATCCAACGCATTGCAGCACGTGCCATGTTCCCACGACCTTCGCCAATCCATGCCAATTCCTGCGCGAGTTCTACGCCTTTCGCAAATGGCAGTCCTGCAAACGTCTCACCCACGTTAAATTGATCGCCATTCGCATTAAAGTTCCGGTGATCATCCGCTGCAAATGTGCTAGATGTCGTGAATTTCCCTGTTAGTAGGCCGCTGGCTAGGGGAAGCCGAACCAGAATACCTACCMCAGCAGCGTTCGCTTGCGGAAAGAGGAGGTCGGCAGGCTTTTGACGGAACAAGTTAAAAATCACTTGCAGCGCTTTAACACCGGGAACAGAGAGACAGAACAAACCTTCTTCCACCGTCTCCACGCTTACGCCATAGTGGCGAATTTTACCMTCCGCTTTCAATTTCTCAAGCACCTCGAAGACCGAACCATCCTTCAAGATCGCTAGCGGCGGACAGTGAATTTGATACAGGTCAATTCGCTCGCGATTTAACCGTTTCAAGCTGTTTTCCGCAAATTGGCGAACCGCTTGCTCCGAGTAAGTCGCAAGGTCATGAATATCACCCGAACGGCAAAACTTCGTGGCGATGTGTACCTCATCTTCTTTCCCTTTCGTCGCTTTCGCTAAGAGCTCTTCTGCATGACCCGAGCCATATACATCCGCCGTATCAAAAAAGTTCACACCTGCCTCCATGGCACGGTGTAAGCCTCGAATCGATTCATCGTCATTTGCCTCACCCCAGCCTCCACCAATCGCCCAAGTACCGAAGCTAACCTCACTAATTCGAAGCTCTGTATCGCCAAGTTGACGGTATTTCATCATTCCCACTCCTTCTATGTAAATATTATCAAGCTGTTTCTAATAATTTTCATCTACCACCATTTCGCCATAGGATAAGAGGAAACCTCCCTCTTTATGCAAAAAAAGGGGAGCCCGCTTATGACGGAACCCCCTTTTGGGATGGAGTAAACGAAAGACTAGCGTTTTCGTTTATTGTAACCATTATCGTCGTATGGCTCCAACTTCTCGAGCCATAATTCAAGCAACGCATCTACCTCAGCTCGATAGCTCTTCAGATCCACGGCATCCAGCATAATTTCATCCCTAGGTTCGATGCGATCTAGCACCTCAAATACGAACGATTGACCACCGAACGTCGCCCAGTCCTTCTGGAGCTCATTGAATGTATTGGTATTCATCTGCTTGCAAAATTCAAGCCGATTCTTCATGCCATCGAGATCCATACTGCCGTTTACAAATATTTTATCGTTCTGGGTATTGCGAATTTGATAAACACCCATGGCACGAAACGTTTGTTTATAATTAGTCGCAAGCTCCTTTTTCTTCTGTTTGTCTAACATGTTGATTAATACCCCATTTCTTTTAGAATCCTGGAAAGCGTACTTAAACGCTCCCCAATCAACTCTCCATCATCACTCAAAGCTTGACTGAAAAGCTTGATATCTTCATTGATTTTCTCATTATCTGTACATACGCCTACCGTCATCGCATCCCCTTGCAGGCCGATTCTGTCAATGATAGGATTCTCCGCGTCATACCCGTTCTCAAAGCGATAAGCGTCCTCTTGGAAATGAAGCTTCGTACGACATACGAGGATAGCTAGATCTAACACACGGTGCAAAGGCAACTCTTCCGATTGGCGTGACCATTTCTCGCCCGTGTAGCGCCATACTTTAGCCGAAATATCAACCTTTCCTCTGTCATTCCACTGAGCTAGACCTAAGGAAAGACCTTGCGTATCCGTGTTTTGCGTGTATCTACCGTCAATATTGGCATAGTTCTCAGCTACGATAACAGGTTTATGTTTGAGTGTTGTTGGGATTTTCATTGTGATTCCTCCATGTTAGAAAATAAGTTGTTTGTTATTAGTAATTTACTAATTTACTAAATACAAAACCGTTGATTGAAGTATACCTCAGCTTCTTTTTCAAGTCAATGGATGCCTGCATGTAGCGGTATGACAGCTACTAGGAAATCTGCGCCGAAACAAACACAGGCCCCCCCAACAGGGAAGYACTGTGTTTGTTTCCTTCTTATCCGCTTTACCCTAACGCGGTATCCGTTTTGTCGGCTCAGCAAGCACGCATGCCTCTGGAAGCATGTTGCCGGACGTCATTTTCGAATCAATCACATCTATGATCATTTGTAAGGAGTTAATCTGATTTTGAATATTCTCCTTATGCTGCTGCAGCTTGACTTGTAGATCGGGATGCTCAGTCAAATCGGACTCATAAGTTAGACCTAGAAACGGCTTCAACTCGTCCAAAGACATACCTGTCTTCTTCAGACAAGTGATTAGTTTCATTACAGTGAGATCTTCCGGATGATAAATACGATGACGGTTCTTTTTATTGGTAACAACAACTCAGGAAGTTATACGAACGCAAGTGCAGATTGATTCAGTCATATTTATGAGGCAAGTTTGAGCGGATTACTGCTCCAATATGGTCAAGCAATGGGCGTTACACATGATAATATCGGTAATTGGAAACAGCATCCAGTCAATGAGCTATTTTTCACGCATGTCGGCTGGACCCGGTATTCATCTGCTCTTTATTATTTCCCATCACCTGTGTCGGGAAATAATAAAGCACATTACATCCCTATTCAACATAAAAATAGGTGAAAACGCTTGTTGATTTTTTAAAATGAGGAGAAGCCCATGATTGTAATCGAAGGTATCAGTAAAATAGCCTTTGAAGAAGGAACGCTGTCAGAGTTAGAACTCGCCATTTATCAAAAGAAGCAGAATAGCCCTTTTATGTATCGTTATGATTCGGTATTCACCTTGTTGTTTGAATTGTACATGCGAACCCAAATCGTGGAGTCCTCTAGTTTGCTGAGTAAAAGCGGTGTTTATTTTGCTGATTTCAAAAACACGCTATGCAACCAGACGTATTGGACCATTACAGATGAGGGTAAGTTTCAGCTGAAAAGTGATGTTGCTCCTCAAGATGCAATAAGGGATATATTCACGAATGGAACCTCATACGGTTTTGAATGTTCAATGGCTGTCGTCGTTGTCTTATACAAAGCTATATTAGAGTCCATAGATCCTAGACATTTTGACATACTGTTTTCGGATCTTTTATTATTTAATTGGCATTCTAACAGTAATTTACGTCTGATCGACCGGACTATCCATGAGGAATCTGTGATGGGTGACGTTCTCTATTTCGAAAACCCTGAGTACGATCCTATGATTCCCTGGGGCAAAGGAGAAAATGTCGTCATGATGGAAAAAGGGCTCTTTTATGGACATGGTTACGGCCTCGGAATCGCGACTTCGAAAGAAGTTATTACTGTCCTGAATAAACACAGAATACCTGGTAGTACAATATCAGCCCATCTGGCGGACCGTTATGTACATCCAGACTTCTCTTTTTATGCACTTTTTCAAAATACCGGACGAAAGAAACCCCTTATTGCAAAAATAGGAGAATGGATATATGTTCGAAACAATTGATTATTTAAAACTATTAATAAGATAAGCCCAATTTGCTTAGACATGTGCCCTGTTTACTTTTTCTTGCATAGGATGACGTATGCCTACACCGAAAGGGGAAAGAAAATGACACAACGAAATTCATCAACTGAGGGTAACCTCCCGATTTATCCATCTGAGACTAGAATGGAGTCCCATATGCCAGCTCAGCAAACTCCGACTTGGACGGGGGATAATCTTCCTATATATCAACAACCAGCCGTAAATCCCGGACAGCAATCTCCGATGCATCTACAACATGTTTCCCATGCGCAGCCTCAACACATGTACCACCCGCATCACCACTATGCTTATCACCCACACCATCATCATGCCTATCATCCCATGCACTATCTAGCATATCACCCTATGCATCATGTGGCTTACCATCCTATGCATCATCACCTTGCCTACTATCCACATCATAATCTGCATCCGCATCATCCACACCCTACTCATCATGCTCAGCCACATCAACAGCATCATGCTCATCATACTCAGCCACAGCATCATACTCATCATACAAATCAACAATAGCAGTATGTTACCGCGTCAATGAGCTGTATAAATCCATCGATTTCTTCAAATTTTTTACCAGATAGCGTGAATTTCTATCCCACATGCTAAGCAACTTTAAAAAAGTTATCCAATTTGCGGTTAGCTTTTTTAAAGTTTGCTGTAACGAGTATAACCTAGACCAATCGGCAAATTATCCGATACCTCGGTCTTTCGCGGGCTTCTTTTGATCGTAAAGCTGCATTTTTTTGAGCAAAATATCTGAGGACACATACGGCAAGTCCTTACAATTATTTTCCACAATCGTTCCCTCCTCTTCAATTTCAACATGTATCTTCAATTGTTCTCCTGCATAAGAAGGGATTAATTTAGGTTTTGTATTAATGTCATAGCGTATATTTTGGTTAAAATGTTGGCTGGATCCCAGATTTGAGTGATTTTACAAGCTTATGGGCGGCATTAGAGCAAATTAAAAACAAAGAGCAGAAGATTGATCTCCTTTTCAACAATGCAGGTGGCAGCTTCCCCGAGTTAATGTATTCGAAGCATGGTCGTGAACTGCATTATGAACTGCAAACCGTCGTACTCTATATCATCACGATGGAGTTAAAGACGCTTTTGAAGAATGGTACGCTGAAGCGAGTCGTGCATACCTCMACTAACGCGTTCAATACGATGAAGCGATTTGATCCTGAAACTTTAGATAGCCCCGCGCAAAATAAAATGTTCTTCGGCCCTTATGCGGCGTCTAAACTCGCGCTATCCTTATGGACACAAGAACTCGCTCCCCATCTCCCCATCTTGTAGCTCTGAAATTCATCCAGCATGCACCGCGGGTGCTAGAGAAAGTTCGAGCCATTTATGAGTATATGTATAGTGAAGTTGGGAAATAATGAGTAGACGCGAACGGCGTTATCTATACAGAAAAACTCCTGCAATCGTGCTTTACTAGCACTGTTGCAGGAGTTTTTCCTACTCACCTATAAGTCCTGACTAAGGCGAATCATATCGCGGCACTGAATACCATTTTCAAAAATAGGTTCCTTATAATGCCTTGTAAAGAAATCGAGATCCACACCAAAGATACGAAATCCGCACTTCTGATAGAGACTCAATTGTTGGACACCAGAATTGCCTGTGCCGATCTCTATCGTCTTATAATTTAACATTCTTGCAGTTTCCACCGCATGTTTCACGAGTTCCTTGCCATAACCACGGCCTTGTTTCTTCGTAATCACTGCGATATTCACCAGTTCAATCGTCTTCGGTCTCGTTGGAAGCAGCAAATAAGCACCGATAATTTCATGGTTTTCTTCCAAGACGTAGCATTTGCTTTGGTAAACATAGGACTCGACCATCGCAAGCTCTGGGTCAGCTAATAGAAATAAGTGAATCGGATATTCTTCCGTTACCTGTAATTCTCGAATATGCAACATGCTGTATGCCTCCATCCAAGTGTGATGGGTTTCAGAAATGAAACTTTGCTGAAATCATGGCTGCGACATCCTCTGGACTTACCCCTGCGTTGTTGATACGCATGTAATTTTCTCTAGTAATTTCACCATCTAATGAGTTTAATCGGTTCTTTTCCATGCTTTCTAGTAAATTCTGTTCCGATTGTGCAACATTTCGTTTGGTAGGCTTATGCGCGAGTCGATGAGGGGTTTTGTTCCGTTCCACTCTCTCTTCCATAGGTGCATCAAGTTCAACGAAATAGATCTCGCCACCTTTGGATTCGAAAATAGCACAAACTTTCTGCACGAAATCCCAATCGGCTTGCTTATCTAAAGCCCAAACGTACGTGAAAATCAATCCATACAACTCACTTTTCGCGACAGCCTCAAAAATTTCAAAACGAAATAAATCAACTAACCGCCACGTTTCTTGGGAAAACCCGAAATAGGGATGGAGGAGATCAATCGTCATATGATTGTGAAAGAGCTTCAACGCGGTTGTTTCTTCAAGTGCGTGGCCGACTGTCATTTTACCAACAGCTTGCGGACCGAAAATGAGCACAAATTTCATAGCAGCACCTCACAATTGTTCATCCCTACTCCTATTTTATCATGCCTAATGGCGTTTTATTTGTATAAAATAAGTAAATTGAATCTTTCCGAGTTAGACTTACAACCCCCGCCCACTTTTAGTCCGACTTTGCCGATCTAATCCCTCTGTCCGTGTCAATATAACCTATTTAGTCCGAAATAGCCCAACTAAATCAACCCAATAAAGCCTCATGCAGGGAAAATAGGTAAATAGTTCGGCAGATTCGGACTATTGGTCCTTTTTACAGGTAATTCGTGATTTAGTTCGGAGAAATCGGACTAACGCAACCTCCAGCGAAGCGCCAAGTTGATCTGTAGTGAAGATAGAGCACGATATCTCTGCGCCACGCCGAAGTTACGGAACGTAGTTCCATTTCGCAGCACCGCGATCCCCCGCTGGTACATTCTAATGAAAAAAACGGCCGCCCCGAGGCAGCCGCAACTTAATTATACGTAATTTTGAGGCCCAATTCTGCGGCACGCACCAGTGCTGCGTCAGAGAATTTCGGCTTTTTGTATTTAGCTTCGAACTCTTCCTTCGTCAGAGGTGTCCAATTGAAATCACGATTCTGGTACACCCACGTTTTCGGACCCCAATCCACATGTATAGTACGACTCGCTACCTTTTTCACAACACCAATTTCAAGAATGACACCTGTCTTACCAAAAAACTTCGCACAGTACTTCCCTACCATTTCACTCACTCGAAACATCCTCATTTCCATTAGTCAAATCACGCAATATGCCAATTGCGATTTCAAAAGTATCCGCCTCAGATTGAAATTCATCCAGAAAGGATTTCTTGAAAATGCGTTGGATCTCTTGCCCCAACCCGGCAACACTTATCTCTTCCATATGCTTAATTATATAAATGGTAACGCTGCGAGCCTCACCATCGTATTCATCGTCTTGACTTCCATCGTCTAGTAATTGAATCGGGTCCCACTGATCCAGATGATACTTCACAACGCCAATGATTGGCGAAGGATCAAATGGTAAGGATGCTAAGTACTTATTCTCTTTCCTGATTTCATTCTTTATACTCCAAAGCATATAATTCATTTTGGTCTCATGCGATACAGCACGAAATTTCACGGAAATTGCCTCCTTTGTTGGACACCAGCTACATCTGCTGATTCCGTCAAAACAGATCAATCCGCTGCAGTGTCGCCCCTAGCAGTTTATCATGTTAGCTGATAGATGCCAACTTTTTATATTTAATCGCATAAATCATTAATGGCATTAATTATTTTTAATCTCGTCTCTGTCAATCGATTTCTATTGTCATTTCGATCTTCCGGCTCCAACCAACCAAAGCCATCCCCAACATATCTCGGGAAAATATGAACATGCACATGGCCTAAATCATTGAATGTACCACCATTTTGGAGGATCGTAACGCCATCTGGTTGATAGAGTGTTTTAATCACGCGTGACATCTTCATGACTGCTTTCAGAATGGCTGCTGATGTCTCTACCTCTAGTTCTTCCAATTCAGCCACGTGGTGCTTGGGAAGCAATAGAACATGTCCTTCATTTAACGGAGCGATATCTAAAAGGCAGGTCATCCACTCATTCTCATAGACAACGTGAGCTTGAACTTGTCCATTCGCTAGCTGGCAACCTAAGCACGTACTTTCCATCTTACACATTCATCCTTCCAGACTTCAGATTAGCGCAATTCGCTATTTATCAATTCCACTCATCCCCTGAATGTACCTGCCCAAACAAAAAAACAGTCCCTCTACAGAGTGACTGCATAGCAAAACGTTCAACTCGAATACGAATAAAATCCTTGCCCTGACTTGCGTCCGAGTCGCCCCGCCTTCACATATTTCCTAAGGAGCGGACAGGGTCGATATTTGGAATCCTTAAACCCCTCGTGGAGAATTTCCATGATCGATAAACATGTGTCCAACCCAATGAAATCAGCGAGCTCCAGCGGTCCCATCGGATGGTTCATCCCGAGCTTCATCACCGTATCTACAGCTTCAACCGTTGCTACACCTTCATATACTGTAAAAATGGCTTCATTAATCATCGGCATGAGAATACGATTCGAAACGAATCCTGGAAAATCCTGCACCTCAACCGGTGTTTTACCAAGTTCCTTACTAAGCTGGAATATAGCATCAAATACAAGCTGGGACGTTTCGAGACCTCGTATAATTTCAATCAGCGGCATCACAGGAACCGGGTTCATGAAATGCATCCCGATAACTTGCGAAGGACGTGTTGTCGCCGCAGCAATCTCAGTGATCGGCAGCGATGATGTATTCGTTGCCATAATCACATTAGGGGGACAGATCCCATCCAACTTCTGAAAAAGTGCTGTTTTCCAAGCCATATTCTCAGATATCGCCTCGATCACCAGATCCACCTGAGCAGCCTCTTCAATTGCTCCCGTCGGTTGAATGCGGCTAAGAATGCTTACTTTCGATTCCTCCGTCAACCTCCCTTTCACAACATTCCGATCTAATTGGTTGCTAATGACCAACAAGCCCTTATCGATCAAAGGCATAGATAGATCATGCCAAAGTACCTTGCGGCCTGCAGAGGCAGCCACTTGCGCAATGCCGCTTCCCATCTGCCCTGCTCCAATTACCATGATGGTTTGTATAGACATCGTTCATCGCTCCTAGTGCTTCATTGAACCGAACTACCAGCACCGAATAGGATTCCTCGGCTACTCCACACGAAGCAAGATCGCATCACCTTGCGCCGTGCCGCTGCATATCGCTGCAATCCCATAACCACCGCCAATTCTGCGAAGCTCATGGATTAAAGTGAGAATGATGCGTGTTCCACTCGCGCCAATGGGATGACCGAGAGCAATGGCACCGCCGTTGACGTTAACGCGCTGCGAATCCCACCCTAGCATACGCTCGCATGTGAGCACGACAGCGGCAAAAGCCTCATTCACCTCGAATCGAGCAATTTGATCCAGTGTCATGCCCGTTTGCTGCAGAAGCTTCCGAATCGCCAACGCAGGTGTCGTCGCGATATATGGCGCTCGCTCGCCTACACTGGCATGGCCGAGTATCGTAGCAAGCG
Organism: Paenibacillus sp. 2RAB27; assembly: GCF_052115445.1. NCBI lineage: Bacteria > Bacillati > Bacillota > Bacilli > Caryophanales > Paenibacillaceae > Paenibacillus > Paenibacillus sp. 2RAB27. The sequence continues at coordinate 35,622 of NZ_JBFRGR010000038.1, read as the reverse complement.
GAATTACGCCCTGTTCGAATGCTGCTTCTCTCGCCATAACGACCAAAGCTGCTGCGCCATCATTCACACCTGGCGCATTTCCAGCCGTAATGCTGCCTTGCTTATCGAATACAGGGACTAATCCGGCCAGTTTAGCTAAACTCGTATCCGCACGAGGTCCCTCATCACGATCCACCACAATTGCACCCGCTTGGACAGGTGCGATTTCTTCTGCAAAGTAACCATCGGACATCGCCTGCAAGGCTAATTGGTGACTGCGCAAAGCCCACTCATCCTGCTCCTGACGTCCAATCTTGCATTCAGCAGCAATGCGGCTGCCATGGAGCACCATATGCACGCGTTCGAAAGGACATGTCAGACCATCATGAATCATCAAATCGATCAGTCGCTGTTCGCCCATCCGTGCGCCCCAACGCGCATGCGTCGCCAAATATGGCGCGTTGCTCATGCTTTCCATGCCGCCTGCCACAAGTAGCGATGCATCTCCTGCACGGATGATTTGGTCAGCCATGGTTACACTGCGCATCCCCGAGGCGCACACTTTGTTGATCGTCTCCGAGGTCACACTCCACGCCAGTCCCGCCCTACGAGCCGCCTGACGCGAAGGAATTTGCCCTGCACCTCCTTGCAGCACCATGCCCATGATGACTTCTTCGATCAATGAAGGATCCAGAGACGCACGTCGTATGGCTTCCTTGATGACGATTCCCCCCAGCTCGACAGCTGGGACATCCTTCAAAGCGCCGCCAAACTTACCGAATGGGGTTCTCGCACCGCCAACAATGACGCTTTCTCGCATACACCTCGCCCTCCAGTCCAAGCTCACATCATCTTGATCAAACGAGCAATTGCTCTCCGCTCCCCATCCATTGATGCTTCTACCATCTGGAGCATTTTCGCATCACGCAAATATCGTTCAACAGGGAAAGCTTTCGTATATCCATAACCACCGTGGATTTGAACAGCTTCAATCGCAACCGCCATTGCCGTATCCCCAGCAAATAGGTTGGAATACGCCCCTCCAACTGCTCCMTGGCTCTCACGCCATGCGGTTTGATACGTAAGCAACCTCGCAGCTTCAATTTGCGTAGCCATATTCGCTAGCTTGAATGCGATGGCCTGCTGCTGCGCGATTGGCTTACCGAATTGCTTGCGTGTCTTCGCATAGGAGACAGATACATCCATTGCTGCTTGTGCGAGCCCAACCGCCAGTGCAGCGATGCCGCTGCAGGCAGACTCCAGTGTCTGCAGCACAATCCGCAGGCCGTCTCCTTCCTCGCCAAGCCGATTCGCTATTGGAATTCGGCAATCAGCCAATTCAATTGACATGCTAGGTGAGCCAAGAAGTCCGAGTTTTCTTTCCTTTTTGCCTAATAAGAAGCCTGGAGTGCCTTTCTCAATGATAAAAGCGCTACACTCGTGCGCCGTAGAAACATTTCCTGTCAATGCAAAAACCACATATATATCCGCTTCACCAGCATTTGAAACGAAAAACTTCGCGCCTTGCAGCACGTAATTGTCCCCATCACGCAACGCTTGCGAATGCAGGAGTACGCTAGAAGCCCTGGCTGTTTGCATACTTTCAGTCCACGCATAAGCCCCTAGCTTTTGCCCACTTCCCATCGGACCCAGAAACAACTTCTTCTGTTCCTCGGTGCCGAACATGGAAATTGCCGCACCCGCCAACACGCTGTGCACGAAAAGTGTATACCCCGTAGAAGCACACGCACGAGCTAATTCCTCCAGAACCAAGCTATTCGTCAGAGCATCCGAGCCAAGTCCGCCATATAACTCAGGCACTACAATTCCAGTTAAGCCAAGCTCCCCCATCATTTTGAATAGATGACGATCAAACCGTTCCTCTTCATCTCGAAGCGCTGCCGTCGGCGCAACCTCCTCGGATGCAAAATCACGTACCATCGTGCGAATCATTTCTAATTCCTCTGAAAGGCTATAATCCATGTGGAGCCCTCCCTCAAGCCGCTTGCACTTCTAACTCTTATCCTCCCAAGTTGATCGTGCAATAGAACCATCCAAAGCCTCATAATCCTCATAGCGAATGGCTTGATATAACTCGTTGCGCGATTGCATGTCAGCTAGCGATCCGATTTGCGTCCCTTGCTGACGAATCTCTTCAAATACCCGCTCATAAGCTTTAGCAGCGACACGCAGTGACGTTACCGGATAGAGAACCATCCGAAAGCCCCAACTTTCGAATTGCGCAGCCGTATAGTACGGTGTACGTCCAAATTCCGTCATATTGGCCAAAAGTGGTGCATCCACTTCCTTTCGAAAATGCTGAAAGTCCTTCTCACTCTCGAGTGCTTCTGGAAAAATAGCATCCGCCCCAGCGGCGAGATACTGCTTCGCACGGGTGATGGCTTCCGCCATGTCTTCTACCCCTTTCGCATCTGTCCGTGCAACAATATAAAGCGTCGGGCTGACGGCTTTGAGCGTGCGGATTTTTTGACACATTTCCTCGGTGGAAATGAGTTTTTTACCACTGAGATGTCCGCATTTCTTCGGCATATCTTGATCTTCAATTTGCACGGCGGCAACTTTCGCCTCCACCATCTCCTTTGCGGTCCGCGCAACATTCAGAATGCCGCCATATCCCGTATCGATATCGACCAATAACGGAAGTCCTGTTGCTCGGACGAGCTCCCTTGCTCGCTCTGCAACCTCATTGGAATAAATAAGTCCCAAATCAGGCAATCCTCGACTGGCCGTATAAGCGGCACCAGATAAGTAAAGAGCCCCAAACCCTGCTTGCTTAGCGATTCTAGCTGCCATGCCATCGTGGGTGCCAACGATTTGGACAATAGGACCCGCTTCAACGAAACGACGCCACCCCGCAGCTAACTGTTCTTGACTCGGCTCCTCCTCAATCAACCATGACATAGTAACCTCCTGCCTCATTCAGCCGATCTGTCCACATTTAAATGACGAAAAGCGACATATACGCAGGCACAGGTGTCTGAATGAGCTTCTCGTAATCGAGTGATAGCCCCATAATCTCTTCCGTTTGCTTCCTTGGAAACCGCGTTTGCAAATTCGCTTTGAACTTATCGATCACTTTCGGCAGACCCTCCTCCCGCCGCTTGCGGTGTCCGATGGGGTATTCACAATCAATTTTTCCCGTCGACGTTCCATCCTTAAAATAAATTTGAATGCTATTCGCGATAGATCGCTTATCTGGGTCCAAATAATCCTTGCTGTACTGCTCATTCTCGACAACAACCATACGTTCCCGAAGTGCATCAATACGCGGATCAGCAGCGACATCATCTTCATAATGCTCCGCAGTCAACGTACCATACAGAAGTCCGATGGCCACCATGTACTGCAAACAATGATCACGATCCGCTGGATTGTGCAAAGGACCTTTTTTATCAATAATGCGAATCGCTGATTTATGAGTTGTTAACATAACTTTAGTTATGTCACTTAAACGTTCTTTAACGAGATCATGAAGCGTAAGTGCACATTCAACAGCGGTTTGCGCGTGAAACTCGGCTGGAAATGAAATTTTGAACAAAATATGTTCCATCACATAGCTGCTTAAAGGTCTAGCCAAGGTAAGTGTCTTGCCTTCGAAAAGCACATCCTGGAATCCCCAGTTCGGCGCTGTCAATGCAGAGGCATATCCCATCTCACCTCCGACTGCCATCAAAGCCAAGCGGACAGCCCGACTCGTGGCATCTCCCGCAGCCCATGATTTCCTTGAGCCTGTATTCGGCGCGTGCCGATAGGTGCGTAAGCTCGCTCCATCAATCCATGCATTGGATACGGCGTTGCAAACCTCTTCTTTCGTCCCTCCAAGCATAACGGTAGCCACTGCGGTGGAGGAGATTTTCACCAGATGTACGTGATCCAAGCCAACCGCGTTTAAACTATTTTCCAGCGCGAGTACCCCTTGTATTTCATGCGCTTTGATCGCCATTGTTAAGACGTCTTTGATCGTAAAAGGTGGTTGCCCCTCACCCATACGTTTCCGACTCACATAATCGGCAATTGCAAGGATACTGCCTAAGTTGTCGGATGGATGCCCCCATTCTGCCGCTAGCCACGTATCGTTGTAATCGAGCCACCGAATCATACAGCCGATATTGAAAGCCGCTTGAACGGGATCCAATTCGTATCGCGTACCAGGTACGCGAGCGCCGCCGATCACATCTGCACCTGGAACAATCGGACCGAGATGTTTCGTGCAAGCTGGAAAACGCAGTGCGAGTAAGCCAGTTCCCAGTGAGTCCATGAGCACATGATGAGCAATCTGATACGCTTCCTCACTCTCAATCTCGGCATGCAAGGCGTAGTCAGCAATCTCTACAATGAGTGGGTCAAAAATCATCTCCCTCTGAACAGGTTCTCTAGACGTACTCATACGATCTCGTCCTCACTTTCTGAAAGAATATCCCCATGAGGCGGATGTAAATCTCGCGTGCCCGTATAACGAACTCGTGGTCGGAAGAGGCGATTGTTCGCATGCTGCTCCATCACATGTGCACTAATGCCAACAGTGCGCGCTGCAAGGAAAACAGGTGTAAACAGCTCAATTGGAATGCCAAGCAAGTAATAGACAGGCGCGGCATAATAATCCAAATTGGGATGCAGCCCTTTCTCTGTCCGCATCACGTTTTCCCCACGTACGCACATGTCATATAGTTCCTGTTGATTACATGCCGGTGCGAGCTTCGCCAGCGCCTCCTTCATCAGCAAGGCGCGTGGATCCGGTTTTCGCATATACACACGGTGTCCGAAGCCCATGATGCGCTCCTTCCGTGCAAGCTTAGAACGAATCAACGCTTCCAAATCATCTTCTGAACCCGCTTCGAGCAGCATGTGCATGACCGCTTCGTTCGCTCCTCCGTGCAACGTTCCTTTCAGTGAAGCAACCGCGCCAACAAGCGCACCATAAATATCTGACTGCGTGGAGGCGATAACGCGCGCCGCAAAGGTCGAATTCGGCAATTCATGCTCACTGTACACAATCAGCGATTGATCAAATATCGCCACCTCCACCTGCGACGGAATCGTTCCCGTAATCATGTACAGAAAATTAGCTGTATAAGACAGTTTGGGATCTGGTTCAATGAGCGGCTGCTTCGTGATAGCTCGATAACCGTAGGCGACAATTTGCGGTACTTTGGCCAACAGACGTAGCGCTTTACGTCCATTCGCCTCGGGCGATCGATCATCGAGTTCGTCATCGAAGCTCGCTAGCGCGGAAATGCTCGTTCGGAGCACATCCATCATATCTGCCCGATCCGGCATCAAATGGAGCATGGCACGCACATTTGGCGGTAATCCGTAGACCGCTTGTATCTGTGATTCAATCGCTAGGCGCCTCGTCTCATTCGGCAATTCACCTTCTAACAGCAATCCAACTACGTCTAAATAGGTCATTTGCTCAGCAAGCTCCATCAGATCATACCCTCGAATCACAATCTCTTCCTTCTCCACATCGAGATATGAAATGCTAGTCTCACTGGCTATCACATGCTCAAGTCCAGGCAAATAGTGATCACTCATGTTTTCGCTCTCCCTTCCTACGTACTTTCAGAAAGCAGCAAACGCGAAATCACAATACGCTGAATCTCATTCGTCCCTTCATAAATTTGCGTCACTTTGGCATCTCGCAGATAACGCTCCACCTTCGACTCCTTCAGGCAACCCCATACGCCGCAGAGCTGGACAGCACGCAAACATACTTTGACAGCCATATCACTGGCAAAAAGCTTCGCTATGGCAGCCTGTTTCCCATACGAGAACCCTTGGCTTTTGCGCCAAGCGGCTTGATAGGTCAACAGTCTTGCGCCTTCGATGTGCGTGGCCATCTCCGATACATGAGCATGGAATTGCTCGCCGCTGAGTGCGCTGGCTCTCGCACCATAAGCAATAACAGCGTCCAAGGCCCCTTGGCCGATGCCCGTGGCTTGTGCGGCAATCCCGATTCGCCCGCCATCCAGACTTCGCATCGCGATGCGAAAACCTTCGCCTTCCGGACCTAATCGGTTGTCAGCAGGCACGCTGCATGCCTCAAACCTCAACTCCATCGTAGTGGATGAACGTATGCCCAACTTATTTTCTTTGGTGCCGAAAATAAGTCCTTCCATGCCTTTCTCCACGATGAAAGCCGTACAACTCTTCGACTTGTTCTGTGCATCCGTAATGGCGAAAACAATATATACCTCCGCCTCCCCGCCATTCGTAACGAATAGTTTGGAGCCATTAAGTACATAAGCGTCTCCTTCCTTCGTTGCTGTCGTGCGCATAGCACCGGCATCTGAGCCGGAATCGCTTTCCGTCAGACAGTAGGCGCCGAGCTTTTTCCCTTGTGCCATGGGGAGTAGATATCTTTGTTTCTGCGCCTCTGTCCCATACGTATGAATCGCCCAACTGGCCAGCGACGTATGCACAGAGAGCATCACGCCTGTTGACGCACAAACACGCGAGAGCTCCTCAATCACCATCGCATAAGTTAGGAAATCCGAGCCACCTCCGCCAAATTCACGTGGCCAAGGGATCCCAGACCATCCAAGCTCACCGATCCTGTCGAAAATCCCACGATCAAACCGCTCATATTCATCCCTTTCCTCTGAAGTAGGCTCCATCTTCGCGAGTGCAAACTCACGGACTTTGGCCCTAATATCCTGCTGATCTTGGGTATAAGAGAATTGCATGCGACGACCTCCTTCGACGTGTTCATGCTGCTAACACCAGATTGGCCGAGGTTGATTGGGTCGATCGTAATTCTTTGGACAAGTTGTAAACGCTTTCAATTATATGTTATATATACACGCTTTTGTTAGGCATTAGACTGTGCCGCGGCAAAAAATGATGAATGCACACCCCCCAACTGGGATTAGATGGAAAACATACAGTTATTTCAGCGGAAAACTTGATTTTAGAACGATTAGATGGAAAATACGCCGTTAATTATGCAGTTTTCATTGGTTCTGCCCATTCCGCACCAAATTAACGTCAAAAAATCCAGTTATTCCATTATTTAGTCCGAAAACAGCTGAATTAGCTGTACAATTTCCAGTTAATTGCATTTTTCCGAGTAAACTTAATGCAAAACATCAGAAAAAGAGTAGCAGTTATCTGCTCCTCTTTCGCTAACTATTTTCAACCTTTACTCCGACTTCATCACAACGCCCGCCGGCAGAACCCGCTCCACATGTTCACGCAGCGATGCATTCGTATACAACTCATCGCTGAAAATCGCAATGATCCCACTATCTTCTCGCGTTCGAATCAATCGACCCATCCCTTGACGCAGTCTGAGCAGCATATAAGGAATATCGACTTCTTCATACGGAGAAACAGCGGCTTCACGTTTCGCATTAAATACCGGATCTTGTGGAGGAAACGGCAGTGCCCAGACAACGACGTTGGATAGCGATGGACCAGGAATATCAAGTCCCTCCCATAGGCTAACCGCAGCAAGCACACTGTGCTCATTCTCTTGGAACGAGGCAATCACATGCGAGATTTCTTGATCTCCCTCGTAGAAGAAGGTTAACTCCTTGCAATCCGAACGGTCAGCCATCTCTTTTTTGAAACGCTGCAATTCCTGATGTGTCGGGAACAAAATAAGCGCTCTGCCTTCTGTTCTTTTCAACAAGCTGGCGGCTGAATTCATCTTCTCTTGGAACGTTCCGCCTTCTGTGAAGCGTGGCGCAATGACTTCCATCCGTTCCGCATAGTCATACGGTGAGTCTACTGAGAACGAGAGATACTTCTCTAAGCCTAAGCTGTTCGCTACATAATCGAACTTACCCTCTACAGATAGTGTAGCCGATGAGAACACGATTGGCATTTTGGAGGAAAAAACATACTCCTTCAGCACTTCCTTCACCGTTCTTGGCATTACAACGAGACTGAGTCCTGTAATACTTTCCGTCGCCCAGCAAATGAAGGATTGATCGTTGCGGAATAACGCGAACGCTTTTTGCATCATCTCCAGATGCTCTTCAACAATTTTCAGCTGATAGTCATTAAGAGTAAACATTTCCCCCTCAAAGACAAGCTCCTCTTCAATCTCGGATAAAATATCACAGAGCGTAAGAATCTCTCTTTTCAAGAGATCACTCATCACGATTTGTTTACGGTCAGAGCCCGCAATCGGGCGGCAACAGCCCTCCAACACTTCAAACATACGTTCGCTCTGCTCAATCGCACGATCAATACAGACAGCTAATGTTTCACGAACTTCCCCTTTTAACAAGCGAATGACCAATTCCTCGAATACCATATGCTTCAGCTTATAGGTCAACGCCTTTTGAGCAGCGGATTCCATCAGATGTCCTTCGTCAAACACAACAGTGCAATGATCCGGCAATAGTGGCAGCTGTCCTTCACGCTTCCTACCGTCATATGTCCATACATGCTCCATGTAGAAATCATGCGAACAAATGATTAAATCGGCCGATTTCCGGTAAGATTCACGCGACAAGGTTTGTCCACAACGATGCCGCTTATCACACACAAAACAGTCTTGATAAGCATCCCAGTTCATGCGGTGCCATTGCTCATCGTTCAGCTGCGGATAGTTCTTGCGATCCCCGTAGGCATGGAATGTTTGTAGCGCTTCACGCGTATGCACGAAATCAGGAAGTCCCTCATACACCTCACGGTACAGCCCCGTATCTTCATGACCGAATCTGGCCTCATCTAACTTGACCAAACAGGCATACTGATCTGGTGATTTTGCCAGTCGTGCATCGATTTCCATATTCAAATGGCGAGAAATTTTATCAATATCCCCGCCAGGTTTCACAAGCTGCTCAATGAGTGATTCATCGGCACAAGCAATGATGGCCGGCTTCTTCGTAAAGCGCGAATAGCATAGCGCATATAATAAATAGACTAACGTTTTGCCTGTCCCAACGCCGGCTTCCGCAAAAATCGTCTGCTTCTCCGCATAAGCCCGCTCTAGCTGAAACGCCATGTAAATCTGTTCATCCCGAACCTCAAAGCCCGCTTCAGGTAAAATGTCATAAAAGATATCCGCGATCCAGTCGGACACCTGCTGCATATATGGCTGTGCATGATCATATGCAAATGGATAACGTCCCACGTGTGTGCCCCCAACCCTCTAAGTTAAGAATCAAACTTGTATTATCTCATGAATGTTGGTTAAAAGCAAAAACTCATTCCTCAGCCTACATGCTGTCCGGAATGAGCTTTTATTTTACATGCTAAAACGTTCGCGATATCCACATTTACGGCATAGTTCCTCAACCACTTCACGTCTTGAAAAGCCTTCGAATAACCGATTCGCTCGTTCACCCTCTACGATTTCGGAGAATGGTGTGTGATTAATATTCCCTAAGTTAATAACCMCTTCCCCGTCTAAACAACAAGGAATAACGGTTCCGTCAACKAGAATACCTGCTTGATTGCGCAGCGCATGGCAAAAGCCAGGTCCCTCAATCTCCTCCGCCTTCAAATCCGGCCACTGGAACTCGTGATCCTGATTCAGATAAACACGATCAGCGAGCTTTACGCCAGTTCCGCGGACGAATTTCTCATCGATTTTGTAATCGAGTTCGAACTCTTTCTCTAGCAATTCCAGCACTTCACGATTCCGATTCCGTTCCAAATTCGTCTGGTTATCGGTATCCAAATTCCATAATCGGAAGGAAATAATGACATTCGATTTCGCGACGATTTCCTTGGCAAAACGCAGGATGCTCGTCACATAACCTTCCTTATCCTCGGAGCCTTCATGACCGTCAAAGCTGTGCAGGGAAAAATTCATTTGGCGAAGTGCTGGTTTATCAAGCAACTTGTGCCTATTTTTATTAATGAGCGTCCCGTTTGTTGTGATATTTACTTTGAAGCCCTTTTCATGGCTTAGGTCGAGTAATTCATCAATTTTGGGATGGAGCAGCGGCTCACCTTTCACATGCAAATAAATATGATCCGTATGCGGCTTAATTTGATCAAGGATATTCGTAAATGTATCTATTTTGATGAAATTCGCTTGACGCTTCGTCTGCGGACAGAACGTGCAAGCCAAATTGCATACGCTCGTAATTTCAATATAAAATTTCTTGAACTTCTTCATGGTCGGACTCCGTTTCTTGTTTGCGCTACTATGATAGAGGCTATTATACCAAGCGAGGCTTCTTAATGAAAGGATTTCACACTTTTTTAGAAAAACAACTGGACCATCCAGCCAATAAAGTACGCCGACGGAACGAGAAAAATTTGCGCTAACAGCGTTCCTAAGAAGCGTGTTGTYATGAGTAAAGCGTAGATTTTGCCTAACTGCTTTCGTTGTTCTTCGTCATGCAATGCCTTATCGGTGATGAGACCCAACTGGGGATCGATGAATATGGTGAGCAAAATAGTCGCAATTCCGTTGATCAGGCCCGACGCTTGTGAGGCTGTAGTCGCATAATCTGGCCATAAATGAGCCGCATATAAAGAGGCTAGAACACCTACGGAATAGAATGCTGTAACGACAATATTGATGAATAGGAATCTTTTGGAAATGCCGAGATATCGGAACTGACTTAGCTTCACTTTAGGCTTTTTGATATATTTAGTCGTGTTCTTCAGTTGTGAAATGGTCACATTCGTGAGCATCTTCGGCAATGATCCTGCAAGTTCGAGACGAGCAATGACTCTAGCGCTTAAGTTGATAAAAGTAGGAAATAGCGCAATCGCAATAATCGTCCCGATAGACGAAGCCAGCAGAGAAATGCGTAAATATCGCACCAAATCAAATGTGGGCTCATGCTTGGCAAAATCCACAAAATTCGCTGTCATCGGCGCCTGAATTAGGTTCGCTGTGCGCGATACCAGCACGACGATACCAACCAGCGATAGTGCTACCGCGAGTTTATTCACCCGCACCCCCGCATAACGAATCGAGTATGACAGTGTCTCGGCTGTGTGAATAATCATGGTCAATATGAAAACCAAAATGAGCGTGTTGATCATGCGAATAGTTCATCCTCTACTAGAGTKATAGATGCGAAAACGAAAACCCACCTCCTGTTGCTAGCATCGGGTGGGTTTCTTGGTGTTTGTGGTGGGGAAATGATAGGTTCGAATGGCGAAACCTAGCCTCGGGTGCTCCGATTGGAGGACGGGCGACATTTGCTAGCCACAATCTCCTCCATTCGGTGGAGCTGCCTGAAATAGATGGAAAACATGTAGCTAATTTCGCCGATTTCACCCCACTGGCCAAATTAAATGGAAAATATGCAGCTAATTTCACGGGTTTCAACGTTTTCAGCGAATTACGGTGAAATTAACTACAGAAAATCCAGTTAAATTGAATATAGGTAAGAAATCTGAAAAATTAGCTGTAGTTTTTACAGTTAATTAATTTAATTTGTTTAAGAGCCTAGGTGTTCGGTGTTGATGATGGTGGTGACATTGGTGTTTCGAGTTACGACCGAAAAAATTTCCTTTATTTCACTATTCGTGACTCAGCTCGGATTCCCTTTATTGGTAATCACGTTAGGTGCAGAAACTACGCCTTTGACTAAGCCTTGCGGTCGTCCCCGTACCACAGCTCACGGAACGTGGAGCTGTGTCGTAGCAGTTCCTCCGATGTGCCCTCCGCTTCGATACGGCCATCTTTCATCACGATGATGTGATCGGCACGCGTCAACGCGGTCTTGCGGTGCGAGACGACCAGACACGTCGCATCACTGCGACGCTGGAACATCCGCTCCCAGAGCTTCTGCTCCGTCTCGACGTCGAGCGCGCTCGAGAGGTCGTCGAAGACGTACAGCTCGGCGTCCCGCACGAGCATCCGGGCCGCGGCTGTCCGCTGCGCTTGGCCGCCGGAGAGCTTAACCCCGCGCGGGCCGATGACCGTGTCCAGCCCGCCAGGCAGCTGCGCGACGTCGAACTCGAGCACCGCCGCGTTCAAAGCCTGCTGCAAGCTGTCGCCTTGCTCGGCTTGCCCGAGCAAAATATTATTGCGCAGCGTATCGCTGTATAGCCGCGGCACCTGCGCGGTATACGCGCTCTGCGGCGGTGTAAAGAAGGTGCCCGGATCCTCGACGGGCACACCATTCCACGCTATCGTTCCACTCTCCTTGGGCAGCAGCCCAAGAAGGGAACGAACCAGCGTGGTTTTGCCTGAGCCGATCGTTCCCGTGATGACGGTGAACGATCCTCTTTGCATGGCGAAGTGAATGTCAGCGATACCTCTACCCGTATCCGGGTAGGTGTAGCTGAGCCCATTCACTTCCAATCGTTGCAGCGGAGGTGCAACGACGCTGTCATGCTCTTGATCTTGCTCATGATCTTTTTCTTGATTTTTTTCTGGATCTTTTACCTCCACCCGCTCCGTCTTCAAATACAACGGCTTCACCATCGTCAACACCTTCGCAGACGCTCCTTGCAACAAGAAGGTCAATCGCTCCAGTGAAACACTCATTTGCTTAAAATACGTGATAAACTTCCCGACATTCGTAATAAACTGCGTCACGAAAGTCAAATAGTAAACGAACAACGCAAGATCTCCGACGGTGAACGTCCCTGCTCTCATTTTTGTCCCTGCCAAAAGAAGCAAGAGTCCAGTCCCCAAATTAACCGAATTCGAGAAAACGGAGTCGAGCAATTCACTCATTAGTCGATCTTTCAGCATCGCTTTACGACGCTGATCACCGAAGCTGTGAAACCGCTCCATCACTCGCTTCTCAGCACCAGCCACTTGAATGGCCTGCACGTTGCCGAACATTTCGCTAATCTCCCCCGTTACTTTGGAGGTGGATTCCCGACTCGCAGCGCGATATTTCTGCAAACGCACGGTTGCAAGTTGAGCTGCCGTGATGACAATAACGATTGGCATAAATACGAGAAGTGTCATTTGTGCATCGATGCGAATCAATATGTATCCGGACACGAGGGCGAAAACCGTCATCCCAAACACATCAACCGACCAACTCGCCGCTTCCTCGGATTGATCCACATCGTCCCGGAAATGACTGATAGCTTCCCCAGGTGAAACGGGAATGGCTTGTGCACCAGGTTGCTTGAGAACATGCTCTAGCAAATTGCGTCGAAGCAGCATCCCCATGCGAAAGCGGAAATGCACATCAGTAATAAATCCAATAATGATCAATAGGATTCGTCCCAATGCTGCCCCGATCAACAGTGCGATCAAGCCCCACACGCCAAACTTTAATGTGGCATTCCCTGTCAACGTATCGAAAAAAGTTTTTGTAATAAGACCCGGCGCAATTGGAGCCAAATAAATGATAGTCCATGCGAGAGCATTAATGAAATATCGGAAAGGTTTATACATAATAAGACCTTTTAAATACTGAAACGTTGTCATGCCATCACCTCCTCTAACCCTGTTGCGAGCAATTGGCTGAAGCGGGAATTCGGGTCGGCAGCCAGAACTTCTCTACGTCCAGATTCCAGCACACGCCCCCCATCCAATATAACGATGTGATCTGCACGCTGTACGGTGGCCAGTCGATGGGCAATCATGATGCAGGAGCGCTCTGTTAACAATTTAGAAACGGCTTTCTCCATCCGTTGTTCAGTCAAAGGATCCAATCGCGATGAAGCTTCATCCATAATGACCAGTCCCGGATTCGTCAGGAATACGCGTGCAAAAGCCAACAACTGAGCCTCTCCAGCAGATAAACTGCTTCCCCCCGATGCAAGCCCCGTATCCAAGCCATCTGGCATCGCTTCAAACCAAGCACCTAAACCAAGTTCATGAAGTACCGCAACAATCTGTTCATCCCGAATCGACTCATCATAAAAGGTTAAATTATCACGAATTGTCCCTTGGATGATTTCAATATTTTGTGTCACTAGCGCGACTCGCTTCCGCAGCTCAGCTAGTTTACAAGCGCGAATGTCCGTTCCACTCAGAGCAATCACACCGCTTTGCGGATCATAAAATCGCAATAATAACCTCGCAATCGTAGACTTCCCGCTCCCTGTTCGACCAAGCAACCCAAGCACTTCACCAGGTTTCAAAGTCATCGTCAGGTGATCAATCGTCGGTTGATCGTCATCATAACTGAATACGACATCTTTGAAATCAACCCCAAGCGGCCCATCCGGAAGCTGTGCTCCAGGTCCATCTTGAATTTTTGATGGAATCGCGAATAGCTCACGGATTCGGGAAATACTTGCGTCTGCCTTTTGCAAATCTTCCATTTGCGTCCGAATCTTCTCGATCGGCTTAGCAAGTAATTCCGTGTAGAAGAAAATTAAATAGACGGTTCCCAGGGAAATATGATTGCCATGCCACAAATAGGCGCTGATCCCGAACGCCATCGCATTTCCTAACGCGAAAACAAAGATCGACATGTTCCACATCGCACAGAAACCAAGGAAAGCTTTGACGCGCAGCGGCAGCATTTTTCGGAGCATCGTATAGAAGCGATTCATCACGAAGCGTACTGCACCGTTGGCGCGAATATCCTCCGTCCCCTCCAGATGTTCCCCGATAAAACCATAAAACTCCGCATTTGCTTGCCGCCAACCCGCCCAAACAGGCACAGCAAATTGACGAATCCACCCAATCATGTAAATTGCGCAAACGACGAAAACAGCCATTCCAGCACCAATTAACCAACTTTCCCGGAATAAAAGAACGAGAATACCCGCCATGAGCAGCACATTTCCAAATAAATGAATGATCATACTGGAGAAGAAATTCGCAAGCGCATTCACATCCCCGTCCACACGCTCAATCAACGAGCCTGATGTATGACTTTTATGAAACGACATATCCAGCGACAGACAATGGGAAGCTAAATCGACCCGCAGTTTATTCGTTGTTTTCCAACCTACATTTTCACTAAAATAAGTTGCAATCACAGATACCAGCTGCTGAACCAGTGCAAAGCCAATAAACAGGAGCGCGGCTGTAAAAAGAGGCTGCATCGCCCCTTGCGACTGAGCGGTATCAATAAAATAGCGGATAATTTGCGGATTAATAAGCTGCAGCCCGATGGATGCGAACAACAGGAGTGTTAATCCAATCAGCGTCCCCTTCTGAGGGAACAAATAGCGGCCCAGCAGCTCGCGGTATTGTCCCATGGAGTTGCTGTTTTTTCGGTTTTTCTTCATTGTTATGGAGTCCTCCGTATTCCTATCGACGTACACTCCATCATACTAAATTGACTCCTTCACGACAACGGACTGTTTGGCTAAAATGAAAAAAACCGCCTTCTGAGCGGCGTGGTATCCACTGGAGTTTGGCTTTTGAGCTATAGTGATGTTTTTCATCACTATTCAGCTTACACGCAGCTGCTTTTGACCCTTTTTGATTCAATAGTGATGTTTTTCATCACTATTGAGCTTAGACGCAGCTGGCCTTGCCCCATTTTGAGTAAATAGTGATGTTTTTCATCACTACAGGCATCGAAATCAGGCTGGGCTGATTTTCAATCTCGGATCTGCGCCTCCACAGTCTGAAAAACCTGAGGCTCCACCTCAGGTTCATCAGCCATCCAAACTCAAAAATACCGCGAGGTAATCATCTTCTTTTTCGTATAAAATTCAACGCCGTCTTTCCCGTTAGCATGCAAGTCGCCATAGAACGAATCCTTCCACCCTGAGAAGGGGAAGAAGGCCATCGGTGCCGGCACCCCAACGTTGACGCCTAGCATACCCGCTTCTACTACCTCGCGGAATTGGCGGACTGCCTTCGCATTCTCCGTGTATATGACCGCTGAGTTCCCGAAGCGGGACTGATTCACTAACGCCAAAGCGCTAGTCAAATCCGCCGCGCGGAATAACGACAAGACAGGCCCGAAAATCTCCTCTTTGGCAATCGTCATCTCAGGCTTGACATGATCGAATATCGTAGCACCGAGGAAGAACCCCTCGCCTTCACACGCTTCAACTGTTCTCCCGTCAATCAGCAGATCAGCACCTTCCGCGATCCCTTTCTCGATGTAGCTCGTGATCCGTGTACGCTGCTCATCTCGGATAATCGGAGTCAGTGTCACCTGCTCCTCCATCCCACTGCCAAGCACCAACTGAGCAGCCGCTTCCGTCAACCCGCCAACAAACGCATCCCCATCGCCGACGACAACGACTGCGGAACAAGCCATACAGCGCTCGCCAGCGGAACCGAACGAAGACATGACGATATTCTCGATCGTTTTCTCCTGATGCGCATCGGGCATGACGATGTGATAGTTTTTGGCGCCTGCGAGGGCTTGCACTCTTTTACCAGCAGCGGATGCTCGTTCATACACATACTTAGCCACGGGCTGCGAGCCAACAAAGGATACAGCTTTGACAGAAGGTGACGACGTCAACGCGTTGACCACGTCATGGGCACCATGCACGACATTCAGCACACCATCAGGAAGTCCAGCTTCTTGTAGCAATGCGGCTAATTTCATCGCTGTCAACGGTGTGCGTTCGGAAGGCTTCAAGACGAAGGTGTTCCCAAGAGCAATCGCAAGCGGAAACATCCAGCATGGCACCATCATGGGGAAGTTGAATGGTGTGATACCTCCGACTACGCCTAAGGGCACCCGAAATAACTCGGAATCCATATCCGCAGAAATATTAGCGAGTGTAGTCCCCATCATATGGGATGGTGCACCAGCTGCAAATTCTACACACTCAATGCCGCGCAGCACTTCACCTAGTGCCTCTTTGAAGCTTTTCCCGTTCTCTCGCGTTATCAGTTCAGCAAGTTCATGCTCGTGAGCTTGAAGCAGTTGCCAATAATGAAATAAGACACGCGCGCGTTTAGGAACAGGTGTTCTACTCCATGATTCAAACGCATCTTGGGCAGCAGCTACGGCTTGCTTAACATCCTCAGCTGAAGAAAGTGGTACACGGGCAATCACTTCTCCTGTTGCAGGATTGATGACATCGCCCATTTCACCACTTGTTGCGTCTACCCAAACGCCATTAATAAAATTCTGCAGGTCCGTCATCGCCGTTCATCTCCTGGGGCCATAAATTTTCTCCACAAGTCATTGGACACATTGTATAATAAGGTTCATTCCCTTACTTTCGCAATTACGTTAACTTTCCTTACATGAAAGTGGTGATTTCGCTTGGTACAGACCTTATTGCAATTAACCGTGCACGATATTTTGCAGCGCCCGCTCTTTCAGAAGGCTGAAACCATTGCAACAGATGAAGCACTGGTCCGTAAAGTTCGCTGGGTTCACATCATGGAAGTTACGCAAGTCGGTCACCTTTTGAACGGAAATGAGCTTATTCTTAGCACTGGGATTGGTTGGCAGGATAATGAGGAAACAAGTCTTTCGTTCCTACAGCAATTGATCGACAGCGGTGCTTCCGGTCTGTGTATCGAGCTAGGTACCTATACGAAGCAGCCGCTAGAGAGCATGAAGGCGCTTGCCCTTCAAGCGAACTTCCCGCTTATTTTTTTCCATGAGGAAGTCCGTTACATTGATATCACACAGGATTTACATACGCATTTCATTCACCAGCATCACAAAATGGTTTCCGATCTAGAATCACTCTCCACCAAGCTCAATCAATTGCTTTTATCAGGCAAAGGCTTGCAGCCACTTCTCAAACTGCTGCACGAGACGACGCAAGCGCAGATCGCTTTTTTCCCATTCGATTCAGAAGCTGTTTTCGTCCCTTCACTTCCCAAAGCGGATGGAGCTGCGTTTTATGAGAAATGGATTTACGGCGAAATGTTTCACCTTACCGATGTCAAAAACAAGCTTGCCCATCGCCCCATCCTCGCATTAGAACACTTGTTCGCAGACCTACTTTTATATGCCGAACAAGAGCTGAGCGAGTTCCAAATCCTTGCTTTGGATCGATGTGCAACCGCTATTGCCCAAGAGATGATGCGCACAACCTATATCGAAGAGAAAACCCGCTTCAAACAGGATCTATGGGTGACCGATTGGTTAGTCGGCAAGCATTCGCTTCAGGATATTCGTGACTATGTCATGTCCGTCAAGCCTCCGATGAAACTAGGTCCAATCATCTTATGTGTCTTCGATAAAGCCGCAGGAAGCAATAGTTCCAGAGAGCAGGAAACACTCCTAATTCAGAAACAAATGATCGCCCGCTCCTTATTTGAAAGAGAAGGCTTTTATTTACTCCCAACGGTGTACGAGCACCGGATCGTTTTCATCCTCATAGATCAAATGCCTTCTGGTGCTAGCCATGAACGAATTTTACGTACGATCCAACGCTTTCACAAAACGCAAGAAACACAGCTATTTCCGACGCTAATCGGGATTGGCCAAACAATTAGCGATCCGCTCCACATTCAAGTCAGTTATGAAACTGCCCTACAAACGTTAGAGATCCAGAAGGATATCGGCGTTCTCCCGAAGCCTTTCTATCACGAACTTCACGTCTACAAAGTGATCCTGCTCATGAAGCAAACTGGCGAACTTGCTTCCTTCATTGACGGTTATCTCAGTGGGATTATCGCCTATGATCACGAGAAAAATGGCCAACTACTGAAAACATTGCACAAGT
Organism: Paenibacillus sp. 2RAB27; assembly: GCF_052115445.1. Taxonomy (NCBI): domain Bacteria; kingdom Bacillati; phylum Bacillota; class Bacilli; order Caryophanales; family Paenibacillaceae; genus Paenibacillus; species Paenibacillus sp. 2RAB27. Next base: position 17,166 of record NZ_JBFRGR010000038.1, on the reverse strand, counting down.
ATCTAGCTTTATCCGGTTCGAAACAAGAAACAGCGAAGGAACTGTTCATCGTTCGGCAAACGTTATACCATAGGCTGGACAAAATTGCTGCGATCCTCGGAGACGATTTCATGCAGCCGCAGAAGCGAATCGCACTGGAACTCGCCTTGCATGGCTATGAATATTTGAACGGAGCCATCCATTAAGCTTTCGTTTTGCCCTGCGACAATAGTACATTGACGTAGTACTTCCTGGCGTTCGACGTCGTCAAATGAAGCCTCGCGGTTTCACCGCCGGGGTGCTCGAGGTCTAGCCATGCCCCTTCTAGATCCTCGAGTACACCGACTATTTTGAATTTCTGCGAGACATAGCCGTCAAGTTTCTGCTTCTCTGATTGAAAAAGCTCAAATTCAGACATAAGGAGCACCACCTTGGACAGTTTCTTTGTTCGGCTGACTCACCTGCGACGACAACGAAACATATGTTCCCCTCTTGATGAATTGGCCATTTCCCGCTTCTCCTACGAATTGTTTATCTCGAATGACATAGTCTCCGCGAGACAATACGGTCACAGGCTCCCCTGTTATTTCAATGCCTTCGAACGGATTATAATCCACATTCATATGGTGGGTTTCGGCGGAAATCGTGCGCTTCGCATTCGGATCAAAAATCACAATATCCGCGTCCCCGCCGACCGCAATCGTCCCCTTTTTCGGAAACAAACCAAACAGCTTGGCGCTTCGCGTCGACACAATATCCACGAACTGATTCAGTGTAATTCGACCTTTTCCCACCCCTTCAGAGAACAGAATAGAGAAACGATCCTCGATACAAGGTCCACCGTTGGGAATTTTGCTGAAGTCCCCGAGCCCTAAATCTTTTTGACCGTTAAAATTAAATGAACACTGATCTGAACCCACCGTCTGCAGCTGCCCCGTTTTCAACGCATTCCACAACACGTCTTGGTGAAACTTCGGCCGAAGCGGCGGGGACCACACATATTTCGCGCCTTCGAAATCCGGCTTTTCCAAATACGTTTGATCGAGCATCAAATACTGCGGACATGTTTCCCCCCAGATATCAACACCGCGATTGCGTGCCTCTGTAATTTGCTGTACAGCCTCTTCACACGTCACATGCACCACATAGAGTTGCGAATTAGCTAATGCTGTGAGCTTGGCAGCGCGCCCTGTTGCTTCACCTTCAATCAAGGACGGCCGCGTCAGCGCATGATAAATCGGGTCAGTCTGACCCGCTTCGAGTGCTTCTTTAATCAAATACTCAATCACATCGCCATTCTCCGCGTGTACCATCACGAGTGCGCCATGCTTTTTCGCTTCAAGCAAAGTCCTATATAGGGTGCCGTCATCCGCTTGAAAGACGTTCTTATAAGCCATAAAAACCTTCAGTGACGTGATACCTTCATCATGAATCATGCTTGGAAGCTCAGCCAGCACCTCATCATTGATTTCCGCAATCATGAGATGGAAGCTATAGTCGATAACGGCTTTGCCTTCTGCTTTCTGATGCCATGTCTGAACAGACTGACTAAGCGGTTTCCCTTTATTCGTCAGGCAAAAATCAATCACTGTCGTCGTTCCGCCAAAGGCCGCAGCTATCGTGCCTGTCTCGAAATCATCAGCAGTGACCGTCCCGCCAAATGGCATATCCAGATGCGTATGCGGATCAATACCACCAGGGAAAACATATTTTCCTGTGGCATCTACAATCTCGGCACCTTCAATTGTAAGGTTCAAACCGATCCCGGTAATCAACCCATCTTCGATGAGAATATCCCCTTGATAGTGATCCGTTGCAGTGACAATCGTTCCATTCTTAATGAGTTTGGCCATGACTACACAGCCTCCTTCTTATCGGCATCTTTTCCCTCTGTCAGCTTGGCAACAGCCGTTTGACGCTCATTCCACGTCATTGGCTCCTCGGTCCCCATCACCTCAACCATCGAGATCGCACCATCCACGGGGCACACAATCGCGCATAAGTTACACCCTACACAGTCCTCTTCCCTCACTTGTAAAAAGGACTTCCCTTGCTCATCCGTATGTCGCTCAATGCATTGATGCGAGGTATCCTCGCAGGCAATATGGCACTTATTGCAGTTAATACACGTTTCCGTGTCGATCTTGGCAACGACGGCATAGTTCAAATCCAAATTTCCCCAATCTGAATAACGCGGGACGGATTTACCGATCAACTCGGAGACGCTGGCTAACCCTTTTTCATCTAAATAGTTATTCAATCCATCAATCATATCCTCCACGATTCGGAAGCCATGATGCATAGCAGCTGTGCACACTTGAACACCTGTTGCTCCCATGAGCATAAATTCAACCGCATCGCGCCAATTGGAAATGCCGCCAATGCCGGAAATCGGAATATGGACACCTGGATTACGCGCGCAATCTGCGACCATATGAAGGGCAATGGGCTTCACAGCAGGACCGCAATAACCGCCATGTGAGCCTTTGCCGCCAACATGAGGAATGGTGTTCCATGAGTCAATGTCGACACCTGCCAACGAGTTTATCGTGTTGATGAGCGAGATCGCATCTGCCCCGCCACGAACCGCCGCTAAAGCGGTGCTTGTGATATCCGTGATGTTCGGCGTCAGCTTCACGATCACGGGTGTCTGGGCCGCTTCCTTCGCCCACATCGTCTGCGCCTCCACAAGATCAGGCTGCTGCCCGGATGCCGCTCCCATGCCACGCTCCGCCATACCGTGCGGACATCCGAAATTCAGTTCAAGTCCATCTACGCCAACGGCTTCAACCTTTTTGACGATCTCGTGCCACTTCTCACGCTTGGGCTCAACCATCAAGGACACGACCAGCGCATGATTCGGAAATCGCTTCTTCGTTTCATAGATTTCCTTGAGATTAACCTCAAGCGGACGATCGGTGATCAGCTCAATATTGTTAAAGCCCGCAACGCGTTGTCCGTTAAAATGAACAGCAGCGAAACGCGAGGATGTATTGATAATCGGATCGCCAAGTGTTTTCCATACGGCGCCACCCCATCCCGCTTCAAAAGCCCGCTGAACCTGATACCCCGTGTTCGTTGGCGGAGCCGATGCCAACCAGAAAGGGTTGGGTGAATTAATTCCAGCTAGATTCGTACGTAAATCAGCCATGCTGAATCCCTCCTGATTCTGAAGTAACCCTACCTATGCCGACGCCTCTTGCCCCTTCACCAACTGCTTGTAAATCGCATAAGCCGCCAGTTTTCCTTGTTGCGCTGCCGATACGACCATGGCTTCACCCTGTCCATCTCCAAAAATAACATCACCAGCTGCGAACACCTTCGGATTCGATGTCATGCCTGCTGCTGCGTCTACCAACGTCACTGTGCCTCTTGAATGTGCGAGTCCGAACTGCTCGATCAGCGAGTTATGTTTCGTCTGACCGATCGCCTTGATCACGGCGTCCACTTCGATAACAAATTCGGAATCTGCAAGCGGGACTGGTCGTTTACGCCCTCCATCTGTCTCAAGAAGCTCCATCCGTACACACTCGATGCCAATGACGTTCCCCTGCTCGTCACCGAGGATCCGTTTTGGCGCCGTTAACCACTGAAATGCGACGCCATCAAGCTTCGCAAACTCATATTCGAAATCATACGCTGTCATTTCTTCTTGTGTTCGTCTGTACACAATTTGCACGTTGTCTGCCCCAAGCCGGACAGAGCACGTTGCTGCATCTATGGCGGTATTCCCTGCACCAATTACTGCAATCCGCTTCCCAATGAAAGACTCATCGAGATCTGGGGCCGTTTTGGTCGACTCTACGAAATCAATGGCATCATAGACACCGGTCAATTCTTCTCCATCGATGCCTAGCATGGGCACTTTAGACATCCCAACCGCGAGTACCACTGCGTCGTAGTCACTTAGCAATTCAGCAGCACTGACATCCACTCCGACACGCGTGCTCATCCGAAACTCCACACCAAGCTGCCTGACTTGCTCGACTTCCCAAAGCGAGATTTCCTGCGGCAGCCGGAACGATACGATGCCATACGTATCCAAGCCTCCAGCTTGTTCCTTCGCTTCGAACACGGTGACCTTAAAACCGAAGCGGGCTAGCTCACGAGCTGCCGCAAGTCCCGCAGGTCCGCTGCCCACGATCGCAACTGTTTTACCGTTACTTGTCCCTGCTTTAAATAAAATCTGTTCATTCTTTATGGCCCAGTCGGTTGCATAACGTTGCAACTGACCAATCAGGATAGGCTTGGACGAATGATTGAGAACACATGCCCCTTCGCATAATTCCTCTGTGGGACATACTCTCGAGCAGGATGCTCCAACTGGATTGGCATCCATAATCGTTCTGGCGGAGCCTTTTAGATTGCCGGAGGCAATCTTTTTAATAAAGGAAGGAATATCTATGCCTGTCGGACAGGCGTGCGTGCAAGGAGCGTCATAACAGAACAAGCAGCGGTTGGATTCTTCGATCGCCTCTTTGGGCTTCATGCCCGCCTTCACTTCGGCAAAATTACGCTTCAACTCCGTCAGCGAAATAAATGTCGTACCCATCTTCGCTCCTCCTCCCTCATTCAAAGTTGTGTGATTTGATCATACGTTTCTGGCCTGCGGTCTCGATAAAACTGCCACACGTTACGAACCTCACGAATCAACGTTTTGTCCATCTCTCCCATGATCACTTCGTCTTGATCCCGACTGCCTATTGTAACGATAGACCCCCGCGGATCCACTAAGTACGACTGCCCATAAAATTCACCCATGTTCCACGGCGCTTCCGTTCCAACACGATTAATCGCAGCTACGTAATACCCGTTGGCTACCGCATGCGCGGGCTGCTCGAGTTTCCACAGATACTCTGATGTGCCTGCAACGGTAGCAGATGGGTTAAACACAATCTCCGCACCGCCAAGTCCAAGCACCCTTGCTCCTTCAGGAAAGTGACGATCATAGCAAATGTAGACGCCTACCTTGGCAAAAGAAGTATCGAATACGGGATATCCGAGATTTCCCGGTTTAAAATAATACTTCTCCCAGAACCCGCAGGACCCGCCTCCTGCCGCAACGTGAKGGATATGATGCTTCCGGTGTCCATTCGGGATTTCCTCAGCCGCATCGTACCATTTCGTCGTTTGCTCTGCGCAAAAGTAGGGACCATAGAAGATCTCCTGTAAGCACACGATTTGCGCTCCCTGAGCAGCCGCCTTGCGTACCAATCTAAGATGCTTCTGAATGGCGAGCTCTTTATGCTCGGCGATCGGTGCATCTCCATGCACGTCATGTGAGGCTTGAATGAGACCGATGGTGACGATACTCATGTTCGGAAGCCCCCTTTGTCTACAACAATCTGGCGTGCGGTTCGGTAGAGAAGCTCCGTCCCCAAAGTAATATCCTCTGGGCTAGCATATTCCTTGGGATTGTGACTAATGCCCTCTAGGCAGCGCACGAAAATCATGCCATAATCGCACACGTAGGACATGGTTAGCGAATCATGGAATGGACCGCTCATGAGCTCAGGCGGCTTCATCCCCATAAGACCCGCTTCCTTGTGCAGCGCAGCTTTGATCCAATTCRCACAATAGCGAGGATCGCTGTTCGTATCTTCTCGAATCGTATAAGTAAGCCCATGTTCGCTGGCTACGTTCTCGATGACACTAAGTAACTCCGCCTCAAGTGCATTTCGGCGGCAAATGTTGATGTCGCGTAGATCAATCGTAAAGCTGACCTTCTCTGGGATAATGTTGCGAGAATCTGGAAATACCGAGAGTGAGCCGACAGTTCCGACCGTTGGGACGCCTGGTTCACGACAAACTAGCTCGTTAAGCGCAACGATGATCTTGGCGCTTCCTAGCAAGGCATCGTGCCTCATCGACATTGGCACGGAGCCAGCATGACCCGCGAAGCCCGTCATTTCCACGGTGAGCCATAATGGACCGGAGATGCCGCTCACGATACCAATTGGCTCATTGAGAGACTCCAAAACAGGTCCTTGTTCGATATGCAGCTCCAGAAAAGCGCCAATCCGGCCCTCTTGGAACGTATAATCTTCGAAATCAGCTGGATCGCAGCCGAATTCCAACAGTGCCTCTCGGCGGGTAACGCCGTTTTTGTCCGTACGCTCCAACTCATCCGCTTCAAGTTTACCGGTCATGCCCCTAACGCCGAACAGCCCTTTATTGAAGCGACTACCTTCTTCATCACAGAACGCAACAACTTCGACATTGCAAGCGGGTGTTACACCTTGTTCCACCATCGTTTGCACCGCTTCTATCGCGCCAAGCACACCGATTGCCCCATCAAATCGCCCCCCATACGGCTGTGAATCCACGTGGGAGCCGAGCATGAGGACAGGAGCCCCCGGATCACTCCCGCGCCATACACCAATTAGGTTAGCGAAAGGATCGATATAAGCCTCCATCCCGGCTTCTTCCATCCAGGATTTCACGAGTTCCACACCTGCACGATCTTCCTTCGAGAGAGCAAGTCTGCAAACGCCTGTTTCGCCGATTTTCCCAATTTGCGCCAGATCATGAATATGTTGTCCAAGACGTTCTGCGTTGATTTGGATCAGTGGCATTGTCGACAAGTCCGATCATCCTTTCTCTTGCTCGCTACCAAACAYACTGAGTAAGGTTTCGATTATGAAATTCACATCTTCATCCGTGGAGGATAATGGCGGACTGAGCGTAAGGATATTGGCATAGCCAGGAACGGTATCCCCATTCTTACCGACGAGCAGTCCCTTGCTTTTGCATGCTAGAATAAGCTTAGTTACCCGTTCTACCGAAGCGGGAATCTTCGAATTACGGTCCTCTACCAATTCAATACCCATGGCCGATCCGAAAATACGAATTTCCCCGACATGAGGATGCTCATTCAACGGTTCTAATCGAGCTCTGAATGCTTGCCCAATCTCAGCCGATCGTTCAACAAGCCCCTCGCGCTCAATAATGGCGAGATTCGCTAAGGCCACTTTACAAGAAACCGGATTTCCACCAAACGTATTGACATGTCTAAAATGGCTAGTCACTTCTTTCTCTTTGAAAGAATCGTATAATTCAGCTGATACAGCGGTGGCTGAAAGAGGCGAATAGGCGCTTGTTAACCCTTTGGCCATCGTAACGATGTCGGGTCTTACCCCATAATTCTGATGACCGAAGGGCTTGCCCGATCGCCCAAAACCGCAAATGACTTCATCTACGATCAGCAGCACATCGTATTTATCACAAATACTTCTAACCGCCGGTAAATAACCGTCATGAGGAACAAGCATTCCCCCGCCAGTAATAACAGGCTCCAGGATCACACCAGCAACGGAATCTGCGCCCTCCCACACGATGGCATTTTCGATCGCTTTGGCACATTGTAAGGAGCACGTCTCTTTCGTCTGCCCAAAAGGACAACGATAACAATAAGGCGGAGGCACATGCTGGAAACCTACCCCAAGCGGTTCATATTTCAGCTTCCGTTGCGCTTGACCCGTGGCTCCCAATGCACCCATGGAATTTCCATGATACGCGCGATGACGCGAGATGAACTTATGTTTACTCGGTTTTCCGTTCTGATGGTGATATTGACGGGCGATTTTGAATGCGACTTCATTCGCGTCTGATCCTGAATTGGAGTAAAAAATGCGATACTCCCCTTCGAGCCATTCGTTTAATTTCGCAGCTAACTCAATAGCCGGTATATGGGATTGAACCAATGTCGCATAAGCAATTTTCATCATTTGGTCAGCAGCTGCTTCAGCAATTTCTCGCCTTCCATGACCGACATTCACGCACCATAATCCAGACATTCCGTCTAAATATCGATTGCCATCAATATCTGTCACCCAACTGCCTTCGCCGGAAGCGATGATCATGGGATTCTCATTATGGGCAGACATATGATGCCAAACATATTTGCGATCCTTCTCTAGCAGTTCCTCTTTAACTAATGGATCAACGTCATCATGAGCACTCATAAGCGGTCCCTCCATCTCTTGTCCATTCGTTCTCACACTATTTCTATGTTCAAAAAGAGGATGTCATCCCTAGTTTTAGTTGTTATTTTTCAATTGGTAGATTTGGTTTTGGCTGTGTATTAAATTGGAGGTAAAAAGAAAGATAACCTTAGCCATGTTTAAAAGTTACGCTTCAGAGGATTCAATTCCCTCGTTAACAGACTTTCGAATTGCAGCGGTTAATTCCTGAAAAAGTGGGGATTCCCGCGTTTGCAAAGTGCGATCATTACCTAAGGGGACCTGGTGAATCGCATGCAACCGACCTGGATTTGCGGATAAGACGATAATTCGATTCGAGAGGAATACGGCTTCGGTTGTACTTCGAGTGACAAAAACGATGGTTTTGTTCATTTTCTTCTTCATTTCCAGTAAATCGAGTTGTAATTTTTCMTTCGTAAATTCGTCTAAGGTTGAGAAAGGTTCATCCATGAAGAGTATGGGAGGATCGAGGGATAACGCTCGGGCTATAGCGACTCTAATTTGCATACCAACACTGAGCTGCCAGGGGTAATATTCCTTAAATTTAGTTAAACCGACTGTATCGAGTAAGTGGTCTACCCGATCTTGATACGTATGTCGAGACTGTTCGTGAACCTCCAGTGGCAGCTCGATATTCTCTCGTACAGTCCGCCACTCAAATAAGTTAGGCGTGCGAAAAATGATGCCAAATTTACGGCGCAGACGCACTTCCTTGGGGTGCTCTTTCTGAATCGTAATCTGCCCACTGGAGGGCTGTAAGAGATCAGCCATAAGTCGAAGCAACGTTGATTTGCCGCAACCTGAAGGTCCTAATAACGTGACGAATTCATTCTGCCCAACATCGAAGGTAATGTTCTGAAGGACGGTCACTTGCCTCCCTTTTTTGCCGAACACCATACCGACGCCATCCAACGAAATTTCCACTTTCTGACGGGAAAAGTCTGAATCCACCGCGCTCCTCCTTCTATCCGTTGATCTTCGCGTTATCTATCTGTGAGTATTAGTAACCCTATATGTTATATTATATCTCGAATTTCATCATTTTCATTATACATTCTGTTCCTAAATTAGCATTGATATTTGACATAGTGTAAAATCATATGTTTAATTCTGTATCATGGGTTCGCAGGTTAGTTACATAGCCTTCTTTTTGTTTACATAACTAATGTTTTGTAAACAAATCATCAACTTAGCCTTCATATCCATATATTGTTCATATTCTCTATTTCTTCAATTTGATAGAATGTCTAAGTAAACACATTCGACATCTAGGAGGAAGACTATGAAAAAGATCATTCTTACAACAGTTGTTGCTACGAGTCTCATGTTCAGTGGAATCGCGAATGCCGCGCCCGCCAATTCGTACATAGCTACGGATTCCGACACCTTCTGGTCCATTTCACAGAAGTTTAATGTGCCCTTATCCGATCTTATCGCAAGTAATCCAAAAGTGAATGCAGATAACATTTATGAAGGTGTTAACATTTCTATTCCTTCGAAAGCGACTCCCAAAGCTAGCTGGGAAGTCAAAGCCGATGCGATTATCGCAATTGGGATGAAGCAGCTTGGTGTACCTTATGTTTTTGGCGGCAGCACACCTTATGTGGCCTTTGATTGTTCGGGTTTTGTACAATATGCGTTTAATCAACAAGGATTTAATTTGCTTCATTCTGCAGCTTTACAAAGTCAATTAGGAACACCTGTGGAGAAGAGCAACCTTCGTAAAGGAGATTTAGTTTTCCTACAAGGAACTTACACAACTGGTGTTTCCCATGTCGCTATCTATCTAGGCAATAATCAAATTCTTCAAGCAGGAACAATGGGAACACGAGAAGTGAAAGTCAGTACTTTATTTGGTACGCCCTATTATGATGCGCATTATTGGGGTGCACGCCGTTTGATTAACTGACTACGCACGAAGGACAAAAAAGGCAGGCATGCGCCGCCTTTTTTGTCCTTCGTGCGCTAGCGTGCAGAAGCCGATGGGGCTTCTTCCCTTGCGCACATTTTTTGTGCGCCGGAGCGCGGAAGCCAGTGGCGCTACTTCCCTTGCGCACATTTTTTGTGCGCTAGTGCACGACTGCCGGTGGAGCTACTTCCCTTGCGCACATTTTTTGTGCGCTAGTGCACGACTACCGGTGGAGCTACTTTCCTTGCGCACATTTTTTGTGCGCTAGCGCCCGACGGCCGGTGGCGCTTCTTCCCTTGCGCACATTTTTTGTGCGCTAGCGCCGACTGCTGGTGGCGCTTCTTCCCTTGCGCACATTTTTTGTGCGCTAGCGCCCATCGGCCGGTGGAGCTTCTTCCCTTGCGCACATTTTTTGTGCGCTAGCGCCCGACGGCCGGTGGAGCTACTTCCCTTGCGCACATTTTTTGTGCGCTAGCGCACGAAGATCCAGAGCCGTCCTCACAGGATAAGGCGTCTAACTAGAAATATATCCAACTTCATATTTGACACATATACATTCTAATAGTTCAAAAAAGCCGGTATTTACCGGCCTTTCCCTTATTTTGTCCATCATTTCACTACGATCTAACCCGTGACGGTTGGTTCTAAAACAGTCAGTTTATTCGCGTACGTATCGAGTTCAGCCATAGCGCCAATGGGAATGGCAGCTTTGTATAAGCCATGGGCCGTACTAAAGTTAGTCAAAAGCGGTTTCCCTAAAGGCGCGATTATCCCCGCAATTAAATCATTATAGGACGTCGCATAGGACGTGGTACAATTCGTGCATTGTCCCATCACAATCCCCACGCAATCTCGAAATTTCCCCGCCAAAATTAATTGCGTCAAATAGCGATATATTGCATTCGTCGGTTCATGCGTCTCTTCGATGACAATTATTTTACCCAATGTATCTACTTCAAAAGGTGTCCCAAGCGTCCCAACGAATGAGGTGAGATTCCCACCAACAATTCGCCCTCTCACCGTACCCTTCACTAGGCCATTCAACGGCATACTAGGTGGATTTTGAATAACTCTTGGGCTTACAAGCGTGGAAGTCGCCGCATAAAATTGATCGAAATTATAGGCTGGTGTATTGGAGTTAAAATCAATCAACAACAGACTTTGAAACGTAATGAGATTCGCAAATTGAAATAAAATATTTAACAAAATCGTAATATCACTGTATCCCGTAACGATTTTTGGATGACTATTAATGAKGTGATAATCGAGAAGTGGCAAAATATCCTTAACCCCTGTACCACCACGTGTTGGGAGAATCATACTTACATTTGGATTGACAAACATACTCATTAGGTCTTCCGCTCGCTGTGCTGCCGTCGCTGCAACGATCCCTCCATACGCATATGTGTATTTGCCCACGACAACATTAAATCCCATGTCTCCGAGTGTCCCTATTCTAGCATCAATCGTGCTCGCATCAAGTGGGCTTCCTAAAGTAACAATGCCAATGGTATCTCCACTTTGTAAGATGGGTGGGCGTATTGCCATCGCTATACCTCCTACCAATGACATTGTGTGAAAAGGAACTTCCCCTCAATCCCTTTTATGCTCCGAATTAGCGAATTATGACAACATCCTTAGATTCCCATACCGACTGGAATAAATGCGGAAACACGATTCATGGCTTCCTGCTTTTGTTTATCCCCTACGTGCGTGTATATTTGCGTCGTTTGAATACTGGCATGTCCAAGCAACTCTTGCAGCGTTCGAATATCCGTGCCTGCTAACACTTGCATCGTTGCAAATGTATGCCTTAGCTTATGGCTGGAGAATGATTTCCCTCGCAGCTCCATATATTGCCCTTTTAATTGCTCAAATTGCTTCTCTGCAATCGATTGAATCATTCGTATGCTAATACGCCGACYGAATTGTGATACAAAGAACGGCTGCTCGCTCCCACTCCTCGCCTCCAGTCGCTCAACGAGTGCGCGCTCAAGCACCTGAACGATTTCACTAGGAAGCGGGATGACACGCCACTTGCGTCCTTTCCCTAAGACCATCAATGAATTCGTGCCGCGATTAAAATCCGAAACGTTCATACGATGCAATTCACTGACGCGAAGCCCCGCATAGCTCATCAATAGGAACATCGCTACATTGCGAATCTGGTATTTCCCTTCGATGGATTGAAGAAAGACAGAAAGCAGCTCCTCACTCAGAAAGGTCGGAACGGAATTTTTCTCTACCTTCGATTTCTTGACTGCGATAGAAGGATTGTACTTCACCATCTGCAATTCGATGAGTGCTGAGAAAAATGTTCGGATCGATGAGAGGTAGCGATTCCTCGCAGCATCTCCTGCCCCACCTTGTCGCATCTTCGTCAAGAAGCGCATGATATCAATCGCTTCAATCGTAGACAACTCTTTCTCTCCAAGGCTCGTCAGAAATAAACGAACATCTCCTAAGTACGCTTGTTGTGTTCGTTTCGTGAACCCCTGATCCTTCATCCAGGTATCAAAAAGCTCCAAATAGTCGTCATCATATGTGAATCTAGTGTCCATTCTAGTAAACTCCGTTCGTTACAAACTAAATTGCGTTAAATATAGATTTAGTGCAATTTTCTGACATGAAAAATCGCTTATTCTTTAGACTCAGAACCAGTTTCGATCCACTGATAATTACTAGAGTTAAGAATAAGCGTAATGTTGGAAAAATCTCAGAAGTACCTATTAATCCCGCGGATACTCCACCTTCATAATATCCATAAACGGCACCTTATCCAGCTCGCCTTTACAATCCATATGTACTCTTCCTGTACGTGAATCCATCGTCGAGATCGTGCCTCGCACGGTTTCTTCGCGTCCCCAAACCGTTAGCACAATCTCGGAGTTCTCCATCTTCGCTTCCGACAACTGGTTCCCGATTTCTTCTAATACAAATTCATCGCGTGTTGGCCGTTTCGCTACTTTTGCTTTTGCCATCCCCTATTCTCCTCCATGTTCCGTCAGTTGGACGGCGTAATAATTTCTTTCACGCGACCAACTTGGCCATCCGTGAGTCTTACTTTTATACCATGAGGATGTGTAGGTGAGTTCGTTAATAAATCCTTCACGATCCCGCGTGTAAGTTTCCCGCTTCGTTGGTCTTGCTTTAACACAATGTTCACTTCTCTGCCAGGTACAACGTCTTTCCGATTTTGTCCATTCATGCTGCCTAAGTCGCCTGCTTTCATGCCATAATGTTGATTCATTATACCATAGTTTCCCCATCTACCCCATCTCGATGAAGGATTTTACCACGAATATTTAATTAATGTCATTAATAATTCATCTCATTAAATTAAAATATTGCACACAAAAAACGAGAATCCTAAGATTCCTCGCCTTTTAAGACAKCCTTCTCTGCTGATTCATCGCTTTTTCTTGAAAAATAGGGGATTAACAAGGCGCTTGAGAAACTAAAGATCATGACAGCCTTAAATACGTATCCATCAAAATCCTGAATCCCGAGGATCAATGCCAGTAGGAACATTCTTGAAATAACAAGGATGAGTTCCCGCCATACCATCACTCTCGTTTGATGAATCGGTTCTAATGGATAGGTCACAAGAAATTGTCGGGAACTCCAAATTGTGCCGAAGAAAAACAATCCGATCGTCGTTAGTATGTTGGAAAGAATCAGAATCAAAGGTGTCGGGAATAACGCTAACAAGAAACCTGCCGCCGCGGCTGCCATCCCAAAGGTTAACCATTTATTGTCACTTATCTTACGCGTACGACTAAAACGTCGATAGATGAATACACAGGCAATCGTGAACGATGTGTACATAATTTGCAACAATGCAATGTTGAGCTTATCTTGTGTGACCGAAAAGGTAAAGATCAGTGAGAATATCCCCTGAAACTGAATGAAAAATCCGCCGGCAACAAGCGAAGGAATCATCCATTTCAATTGGGGAGTTGCAAATACTTGACCCAAGCGGAACTTACGAAAAACGGGTTCATTCGCTTCTTTTAACGAAATAGGTGGAACGAAATACGATGTGAAAATCATAAGTGCGATGAAGAAGAACATAATGAAGAAGGACGCAGTGAATCCCATCCATCACGGAGCCTATCGTAAATTTAGATAGAAGATTGGCACCGTACATGAAGGCCACTCCCCAAGCTAGGAACATAACGAGATTAAACCACGCAACGTCGAAGATTTGATTTCCTTTTTCCCAAATAAAAAGATTAATAAATATGCCCATATAGTTAAAAATAATGCCAGAACTTATATTCATCCATAATAGTCGTTTTAATGCGGTCGTCATGTTGTCCACTCTTTCAGAACGAATTTTTAGAATTTTTATAAACTAGTTACGTAGGCATTAATTCTCCCTTATAATGAACATATACGAAAGTTTATGCGGTTTAACTTTCACAATCATATCACGGAGTCCGTTCGGAAGGAATGTATGTTATGCCTAGGTTCATGGACGATACGATAAGTCCTTATCCACTTCGAATCATTACTTTACCTATCGACGCTAGTAAATTAAAGCTGCAATCCCTACGGATTCAACATGTCGGACATCTGCCTGGGCGGATTATGTTTCGTGGACATGCCAAATTCGAAAGCTTTGCCATTGTATATATCGCAGGGGGCAAGGGAACTTACCGAGTCAATGAGGGACCGGTTCAAAAAGTGGAAAGCGGCAGCCTATTCTTCTTCCGGCCAAATCAAGTTTATCAATATGGCCCTGATCCCGGAGGCTTCTGGGATGAGTATTATTTTACGCTCGAAGGCAGCCGAGTGAAGGAATGGCAGAACAGTTGGTTGACCGATTTAGATCAAGTGAAGCAGGTTGGTTATGAGGAAGCTGCCCAGCATAATCGAATTGAGCGAATATTCATCGCAATGGAAAGCGGCATTCCTGCTAATATTGATCGAGCAGCATTACTTATTGAATCATTAYTATTTGAATTCATTCAGCGGGCGGAAGCCACAACGGAAACAACGAAGTCGGGACAATTCATCAATCTTATCAATGAGCTCAGTGATTCGTTATATCAACCATTTGATGCACATAGCATTGCGAAACGACATCACATTTCACTTTCTACCCTTCGTAGAATCGTTAGTGATTATTCCGGTTATCCGCTAAATACCTATATGCATAGAATGAAAATGGCGGAAGCCAAAAATATTTTACTGAATACGTCGAATTCCGTAAAGGAAATTGCCGACTCGCTTGGTTATAAAGACGTCTTCTATTTCTCGCGTATTTTCAAAAAGTATGTAGGCGTCTCCCCTCATATCTTCCGAAATACGATGCACACCTAGTCACAAAAATTTCCGACTACCTAGCACGACTTGTCACATTGCCGCATATGATAGATTGAAAGCAAATCTTCGTATGTGGGGGTGAATCAGACATGGCACTTACACTATCGGGTTTAATGCTTTATGCAATGTGGCTTGTCTTGGGAGTCATGGGTCTTAGCTTTGTAGTAGACTTGTTCAAATCGTTCTCATCTGGCACGTTTTCCAGTTCTACGATTACAAATTACTTGAGAGATCTTTTGTACTTTGTGTTCCCTTTATTCTTACTTTCCAACATGATGCCGCTAGATCATACCGATTTCATTATCAAAATCGCCTATTATATCGGTGTGCTTGGCGTCCTCTACAATTATGTTGGAGGCTATTTTAAAAAATAATTTTGCAATCGCATTCAAAGTTGCTGAGATAATACTCAGCAGCTTTTTTAATGCACAAAAAAGCTGTTTACCAATGAATGGTAAACAGCTTTTCTCAAATCCTTTAAAATCGCGGTAAATTTGATAAATTATTGCTTGGGTCTCCATCCGGATAGGATCGCAAGGTTTTCTCGCCTTTCCGATTGACCCCCGTATTCGCATCTTCAATTAAATCGGCTTCGGTCATCTCAATTGCAGTCTGGACATCGACCACTTGGCCATTTTGAAATTGAACAGCCCCAATACTTCCATTTTCATAATGTACGGATTGGATCATGGCTTTATTCGGATCAATCGTATGTGGACCACTATTACGACGTCGCGGCATAATGTCTCCTCCTCTATCTTCCTGCAAGTTGTTCAACCCCACGAAAGTGGGGTCACATTATAGCTTCATTCAGACTGTGTAGACTCACTCTGCGATTTAATTTCCTGCTTCAGATCTTCTGTTTTCTGCTGCGCTTGCTTGATTTGAGATTGAAGATCCTCTAACTGCTGCTCGGCCTCCGTAAGTGCCGCTGCTGTAGCTTGTGAATAGATTTGCTGAGCAACCTGCAAGGTTTGTTCGGCTGCTTGCTCTGCTTTCTGGGCAACATCTTTGATTTGCGCTAAACCAAGTTCCTTTTGTTGCGGCATGGTTATACCCCCAGCTGATGTTTTGCATACCCAATTAATGTAGGCAACCTAGTCCTTTTTTATTCKGGCAAAAGATAAGCATGTGTACTTAATTGATCAGCTAAAAGGTTGGTCGGTATGATGAATTCCGGTGTCCCCATATAACCTGGTGTAACCTCATATTTCTGAAACACAATGACAAGCTTGCCATCCTTATTAATATAGAAGCTTTGATCTTTATTAATGGAACTAAAATAAAACTTCACATCATTCGGAACACCCTCTACCCAATAAATTTTAGCTGGATCATCTTTCATCCGTTGTATCATTTGCGCTTTAATATAATCACTGATCACTTGAACATATCCTTCATCCTTAAATAAGCTCGGTAAGGTGATTAGCAACTGATTTTTCTTATCAATCGTGTCATATTGAAAGGTTGTGGACGAAGAACCCACTGTGTTGACAACATATCTGCCCACCGCTAAGATTTGATCATTGTCGGCTTTTACAATATAACCACTATCTACCCCAAGGTGTCCCTCTAATCCACTTGCTTTCATCTTCTCAATGTCGCTCATGAAATCCGTGTAGAGATTCTTGCTCTCTTCCAAGTATTTCGTATTTAGGGATTCCTCTAACGCTTTATTATCCAAATTCGTGATGATGGGGATTTCTACTTTTGCTTTATGTGCGCCATCGTCATATAGGTATTCTCGGAAGGTCAGCACTTTGATCAGTTTGCCAACGACGGGCATCTCCGCTAACGAATGAGCGAAAGTAGGGCTCGTATTAAGACCCGCAACAAATACAATTACTGCAGCCGCGACAGCAACTGATGACCATTTCAGATTAGTCCTAGGCTTTTTTCTATGTTGTTTTATCGCTTGATTGACTATGAAATCGAGTTCTGCAGGAATGGGGATGTCCATATAGG
>NZ_JBFRGR010000037.1:0-52421 GCF_052115445.1 Paenibacillus sp. 2RAB27 | reverse complement strand
GCCTTTCTTCTGTTCCCGCATGTCCAAAATTGGAACGACGGAGTTTAATAAGCTTACTTTCAGAACGACAACTGTTATCCAGGGAAACGGAATCCTGCGAATGAGTGAGTAAAAGTGAGATAAACCCTTAAAACCGAGGGAAGGGCAGTATAGCAGAATACGATCATATTTATGGTAAACATTACAAATTAAGAAAAAACAATAAATACACAAATGTGCTAAAGCGTTCGTACTGAGACGATATTTTATATTTCATTGTATGAAACGGGATTGGATCTGTAGCATGCGTGCTGAACAGGAGATCGAAACAATCCAGCTTCTAACTATTGCGGAGCTCGCGTCTGCAACTCGACGTTGATAACCCTAAGTATTAAAGATGAGGCTTGCATATACGTGCGGCCTTTTTATTTTCGAAAAATCATGAAGGAGTGTTTTAATAATATGAATAACGTACTTCAGCAAGCACCAGTTAAAATAATAAATTGATTCTGAGAAGCTAATACTACTATCGCGATAGTAACTGTTATTCGATCAGCAGGTGAAAGGAGAGATTAATCATTTTACATTATTACTTTTCTGATAAAGCTCATATTTTTTGGGATGATGTGATTGAATCTGTAGTGATTCGCTGGAGTTATTTAGCTCATGAGGAAGATTTTCGCCTCCCCCTTAATAAATTAGTTGAACTTGCAGCGATAAAAAAGGCAAAAAAAGCATTATTCGATGAAAGCCATAGTCTGTTTATAGCAAAGGAGACACAATGGTTGTCTGACGAATGGTTTCCTAGATTATTAGACGCTGGCATAGAAATTATAGCTATCGTCTTTCCAGAGAAAACAGTTTCTAATATCGACGTAGGACAATCTATTGAAAAGAAAGATTCAACTGAATTGCTTTATCGTGAATTCGATAATATTCACAGTGCAGTCAGCTGGCTATCATCAGTACCGATAGGGTGCGTTAATTAGCAATTGAAATGACTTAAAAAGGTTTACAGTCATGCAAACATAAATTTTACTAATGATATTAGACAAAACTGGGGATAATTTCATTGTCCCGGAATTCTCGTGATACCGGACGACAGTAAGACAAGAAATTGTATAAACTGATCTCCGGAGGGGCCAATGGTAAATAATACGGATAAAATTTGTCAAAGAGCGCGAGAACTTGCCTTACAGCATACGCCAATGTTAGTGCGAATCGATCCCAAATACATATGGAATCAATTTGAGAAAAACATAGAGAGTTTAAGGGATTTTGTTATATCGTTGCAAAACAGTCCCGCAAGTTGTGCCTTACCAGCGGAAGAATGGCTGCTTGATAATGCTGAATTTATTGAGGAACAAGCAATAGAAGTAAAAGCTAATTTTACCAACCGCTCTTTTGATTACTTACCTTCTCTTCAAAAGAAGGGTATGTTACGAATCCAGTGTCTTTGTGAGGATTATTTGGAGCAAGTTGACGGTATATTGGATGAGGAAACCCTTGTATCCTTTATGAACGCATATCAAGAAGTATCGGCGTTGAAACTTGCTGAAACCTGTTCCATCTCACTCATACTAAGGATGTCTTTGATAGGAAGGCTATCTGAAACGATGGCACTTGTCCGGGAACGTCGGGAGGTTTGCGTAGAAGTTGAACAGTTACTTTCAAGAATAGAACCTACCAAGTTAAATCCAGAGACGATTAACGCAGTCTTAGAAGAAGTAGAGCAACAAGTACCGCTATCAGGTCCATGGATCGTCCATTTGATTAGTCACTTGCGGGAGTGGGCAGAGGATTCAGCGACAGTGCGGGAATGGTTAGTTTGCAAATTAGAGAATAGTTCTATTGATCTGGACCGCATTGTATCGTACGAGTATCAGCTTCAATCCTCCTTTCAGGTTAAGGCAGGTAATTTAATCAGCAGCTTGCGAAAAAATGAGCGTATGGATTGGAATAGCTTATTTGAACGCATTAGCTTGTTAGATCAAACGTTTCGTCATGATAGTACGGGTGACTATTCGCTTCTTGATTCTTATAGCAGGAACGAAATCCTTAATCGAGTTGAAAAATTAGCACATCGTATGCGCATACCCGAAAATTTGATCGCAAGACATGCAGTAGCTCTTTCGAAGGAAGAGCATGAACGGTGGAGTGAAAAAAAAGGGCAGGCAAATGACTTACCACGATCGACGTTTGTGGCTTATTTTTTATTTGAACCAGCTGGAATCAAGAAGTTAGAGCATGCCTTGCGATTATGCAGCAAAGCTAGACAAGTGCGTGGAATAGGTATTGCCAAAAGATCAACTGGTACCTATTTATCTCTGTTAATCGGACTGTTCATGCTTGCACTTTTTGCCTTTGGTACTTGGATTGGCGGAACAAGAGGCTTTACATCGTTAGGGTGGGCCGTTGTTTTGCTTATGCTTTCTCTTCCGGTAAGCGAATGGGTCATTACGTGGCTCCACTTTGGCATTGAGCGAATGATACGCCCTCGGCCTTTACTGCGTTATGATTTTTCGAACGGAGTACCTTCCTCTGCAACCACGATGGTCGTCATTCCGGCGATTTGGTCGACTACAGAGGAAGCGGAAGAGCTTGTTGATCGTCTGGAAATTCATTATTTGGCCAACCGTGATCCGAACATACATTACGCTCTTTTGGGTGATTTTACTGATGCTGCGGAGGAAACGCTTCAAAAGGACGAAGCACTTGTTACTTTTACGAAAGAAAAAATTGCGACACTCAACCGAATGTATGCGAACCCAGAAGGAGCAACCTTTCATTTCTACCAACGGCGCAGAAGGTGGAACCCTGTGGATGAAGTATTCATGGGATGGGAACGAAAACGCGGAAAATTGGTAGAATTCGTCGAGTTGCTGAAAGGGAGCAAGATGACGAGTTTCGACTCTCTGATAGGTGATACGGCAGAACTACCGCCAATTCGCTACATAATAACCTTGGACGCGGATACACAGCTTCCGATGGGTAGCGCACAGAGAATGATTGGTACGCTGCATCTTCCTTACAACAGACCACGCTTAAATCAAGCGCGAACTAGGGTCATTGAAGGATACGGAGTACTGCAACCCCGGATTGGAACTAGTTATGAGTCGGCCATGCAATCGAGGCTTGCTTACATTTGTTCGGAGCCAGGATTGGACCCGTACGCCTTTGCCGCTTCAGATCCTTATCAGGATGCAATGGAACAAGGGATTTTTACGGGAAAAGGTATTTTTGATGTGGATATATTTGCAGAGCTTTTATGTGAACGTATACCGGAAAATACCGTGCTTAGCCACGATTTGCTTGAAGGAGGCTTTTTGCGGGCAGCTCTGCTATCGGATGTTGAACTGATCGATAACCACCCATCAAAGTTTCTAGTTTATCAGCAGCGATTGCACAGGTGGGTCCGAGGAGATTGGCAGATGCTCTGTTGGCTTTTTCCTCATGTATGCGACCGTCGAGGAACATTAAGGCCCGTCGATCTGTCTGCCATTACACGTTGGCAAATCATCGATAACTTACGCCGCAGCTTACTTCCAATTGCTTATCTCGTACTATTCTCACTTGGTTTAAGTGTCCTGCCTGGATCCTCGATAAGTTGGTTTCTTTTCATTCTTGCAACCATGTTATTGCCGATTATCAAGCAACTTGTTCACATGAAGACAGTCATTTGGCATCCACGGAGGGTATTATCTACAGCTTTACACGTGCTAATGAATATAATAACCTTGCCATTTCAAAGTGCGGTTCTTCTCGATGCGATCTGCAAGACTCTATATAGACTGTCAATTAGCAAACGTCGTATGCTTGAATGGACAAGTTCTTCTCAAATTGAACGAAACAATAAGGGAAAACAACAGGCGTTACTTCTAGGATCACGTGGCGGATATGCATTGATTATCCTCTTTGCCATAGCGGTAGCACTGCAGCAGGAAAGTGCGTTAAGATGGCTGGGTTTCACGCTTGGTTTAATTTGGGCATTAGCTCCTCTCGCTGTCCGCTGGCTGGACCAGCCAATTCCACATGATGAACTGCAATTCACACCTGTGGAAGAGGAACAAATGCGTGTGTTGGCTAAACAAATTTGGGCATTTTATGAGGATTATGCAGGGCCTAAGGATCACTTTCTGCCACCGGATAATGTGCAAATGGATCCTCCAAATGGCGTTGCGCATCGCACGTCTCCAACCAATATTGGTTTCTTGTTGACAGCTGCCTTAGCTGCTCGGGATTTCGGATTTATTGATACTCCCGAGCTTGTGGAGCGTTTAGAACGGACTGTGGGCACCGTCGAAAAGTTAGACAAATGGAACGGGCATCTATATAACTGGTACGATACCATTTCCCTTGATGTACTGCCGCCGGCCTATGTCTCAACAGTGGATTCGGGGAATTTCGTGGCTAGTTTGATGACAGTTAAGCAAGGATTAGCCCATTGGCTAAAGAATGATTTCACACGAAGCAAAAATCCATTTACGTCAAGTATTGCTGGCAATTCGGGCTTACAAGTTGAGTTTTCCGTTGAGCTCGATCAAACAAGTCCTGAAGAAGTGACATACATCGGACAAGAAGATCCTCATGTTTTTAACGAAGTGAAGCAAGATAGGAACTCATCACCCAAAATAGCCTTTAGTGATTGGTTAGAGCTCGGCTACAAGCTGATAGATCGTCTCGAAAGATTGATTGTAGAGACAGATTTCAGACCGCTTTATGATTATAAGGCCAAACTTTTCGTACTGGGTTTCCATGCGTCTTCGAACCAGCGGGATAACATTCTCTATGACCTCTTAGCTTCCGAGGCTAGACAGACAAGCTTTGTTGCGATTGCACTAGGGCAAATATCTGTATCCCATTGGAATGCGCTCGGCCGAACGGTAAAAAGGCAAGGGAATCAGATTTCTCTGGTTTCATGGTCCGGTACAATGTTTGAATACTTGATGCCAGGGCTGATTATGCGCACTTATCGGAACACGATCTGGGAAAGTACGTATCGAGGTGTCGTGAACCGACAAATCGAATATGCGCATGAACGGGGTGTCCCTTTCGGTATCTCGGAATCCGGTTATTACGCGTTTGATTATCAAATGAATTACCAATACCGGGCTTTCGGTGTCCCGGGCCTAGGTTTCAAACGCGGTCTTGAGCAAGATTTGGTTCTGGCGCCGTATGCGACAGTCATGGCACTTCCTTTTGCCCTGAGTAAAGGCTTGAACGATTTGCAACGAATGGAGGAACTAGGCGCGCGCGGACAATATGGCTATTATGAGGCCATTGATTTTACCCCTGGACGTATGCCTGAAGGTGATACTTACAAGATCATTCGAAGTTTTATGGCACATCACCAGGGAATGAGTTTACTGACGCTTGCCAATGTATTGCTGCCGAGTAAAATGTATGATCATTTTCATCGCGATAAACGGGTGCAGGCTGCGGAACTCTTGTTACAAGAGCGGATTCCACCACGGAATACCATAATAAATCGTGAATTATCCGGTCAGTCACGAATCGAAAAACCGAAACCGGCTCATATAGCTCCTCTGCGGGAATATGACTCTGCCAATACGGCAGTACCGGAAATAAATATACATTCGAACGGGACACTTACCACGATGATCTCTAATAGCGGCAGCGGGTTCATACGGTTTGAAGGCATGGATGTAACCCGCTGGCGGGAAGACCCAGTGACGGACAACTGGGGAAGTTATATGTATATTCGGGATGTCATATCGGATAAAGTGTGGTCTCCGACTTTTCAACCATGTCGCTTGCCGTCAAATAAGCAACTGGCGCAGTTCGCACAAGATCGATCTACGTTCTTATGTGAAGATGGGGATGTGCACACGACACTTGAAATCTGTGTATCGCCTGATTCGAACGCAGAAGTTCGTCGTTTAACCATTGTCAATAAGGGGAGTGAAGCTCGGACTCTTGAGGTGACGACGTTTCTCGAAATCGCATTAGCGCCTCATAATGCGGATAAAGCGCATCCAGCTTTTACTAAGCTATTTATTGAAACACAATTTGAAGCTGATGCAGAGTGCCTGCTTGCACGTAAGCGTCCTCGAGATGGTGGAGAAAAATCCGTATGGGCGTTCCACACGTTAACGACTGGCGGCAGGCCACTTGGGCCGGTAGAATTTGAAACCGATCGTGCACGGTTTATTGGTAGGGGATATACGTTATCAAGACCTAATGGAATCGCAACCCGACTTGGCAGCACGGTTGGGTCGGTGGCTGATCCTGCATTTATCATGCGACGGCGATTAACGCTACAGGCTGGTGAACAAGTTGAATTGACAGCTCTAACTGGCGTAACAGAGTCGAAGGAGCAAGCAATAGATATTGTGCAGCAGTTGTCTCAGAAACAACAAATCGAACGATCTTTTCAGCTTGCTTGGACGAGGAGTCAAATTGAAGTTCAGCATTTACATATATCTATTGCCGATCTTGCTGTTTTTCAATTGCTTGCGGGTTGTACGTTGTACGCGGCACCATTACGCCCAGAGCGAGAGAGTAGTATTGCTGTTAATCAAAAGGGACAGCAGGGATTGTGGGCTTACGGGATATCAGGTGACTTGCCCATAGTCATAATACGGGTTTCAGATGCAGTAAATCTATCATTTATTAACAAGCTAATCATTGGATTTGAGTACTTGCGTCATAACAGGCTGTTCATCGATCTTGTGATTTTGAATGAATCTGTCGAGGGATATCAGCAGGATTTGCAGGAAGCCCTTCGGCGCATGGTCGAACAAATCATTAGCGGACAAGGATCAGGGCAAGGGGGCGTTCACGTATTGCCCGTCACTCAATTAGCAGATGGCGACAAGTCATTGTTGTATGCAGTATCCCGTATTGTGCTGCGAGCTGACGGTCCAAGTCTAAAGGCGCAATTAAAAGCATCTATTCCGAGCTACACTTCGGATGAGACGATTCTGATAACGGCACCACCAAACCGC
The DNA here is from genome assembly GCF_052115445.1 of Paenibacillus sp. 2RAB27. Taxonomy (NCBI): domain Bacteria; kingdom Bacillati; phylum Bacillota; class Bacilli; order Caryophanales; family Paenibacillaceae; genus Paenibacillus; species Paenibacillus sp. 2RAB27. Next base: position 45,474 of record NZ_JBFRGR010000037.1, on the reverse strand, counting down.
TTTGCTCCTGCAAAGGCTGTTGAAACGAATGATCTTCTCTTCTTCAACGGTTGGGGAGGTTTTACGGCAGATGGCCGCGAGTACCATATCGTTCTTAAAAACGGTAATTACCTGCCTTCACCATGGATTAACGTCATGGCTAACCCGAAATTCGGATGTATAACATCGGAACTGTACACAGGGTATACATGGTGGCGCAACAGCCGCGAATGTAAATTGACGCCATGGTCAAACGATCCCTCCATCGACCAACAAGGGGAAGTATGCTACTTACGAGACGAGGAAAGCATGGAATATTGGTCGTTGACACCAGCCCGCGAGCAGCTAACTTCCAGCTATAAGGTCGTATATGGTCGTGGGTATACGCGTTATCATCATGAAAGTCATGGTCTTCTGCAAGAAATGACCGTTTTCGTTCCACTGGACGATCCCGTTAAAGTGATCAAATTGCGATTGCAAAACACAACGTCCGAACAGCGGAAAATATCGGTCACTTATTATGCTGAATGGGTACTAGGTGTGCACCGTGAAGGGAATGCTTCTTTCATCGTCTCGGAATGGGATTCAGAGAATAAAGTACTGACGGCACGAAATACGTATCAAGAGAATTTCCGCGACGCAACCGCGTTTTTAACGATTCATCCGCAAATGGAAGCATCGGCAGAGTGGGAGAAGGGAAACCATCAGGAAGCTGCTAGTACAAATATGGACATGACATGGACATCGGATCGCTTGGAGTTTATTGGCCGGAACGGCAGTATTGATCATCCTGCTGTCATGAACCAACTTCACTTGTCAGGCACAACAGGGCCAACATACGAGGGTTGTGGAGCTATTCAAACCAAATTCGTAATTAAGCCTAATTCTGAACAAATTGTCTACATCCTACTAGGCTGTGAGGATTCTCGTGAAACCGCGGCGGAGCTTACACAGAAGTATCGTCAAACTCTTGTTTGCGATCAGGCATACGAGGATGTGATAAAGTTTTGGGATGATGCAATGGGCACGATTAGGGTCTCTACACCTTGTCCTGAGATGGATATCATGTTGAATAACTGGTTGCTATACCAGACACTTTCATGCCGGATGTGGGCGCGTTCTGCATTTTATCAAGCGGGTGGGGCTTACGGTTTCCGGGATCAACTGCAGGATTCACTAGCGTTGCTCCATAGTCGTCCTGACCTAACACGTGCGCAAATTTTACTTCACGCCAGCCACCAGTATGAAGAAGGCGATGTACAACATTGGTGGCATGAGGAAACGCACCGCGGTATCCGTACTCGCTTTTCTGATGATTTGTTGTGGCTACCATATGCTGTGGTCAGGTACATGGAACATACCGAAGATGAGAGCATATTGAACGAAATCGTTCCGTATCTTCGAAGCGAGTCATTAAGTGAAAAGGAACATGAACGCTATGAGCCGACCGTGTTGTCCGAGCAAAGCGGTACGATCTTAGATCACTGCTTTCGTGCACTCGACCGAGGTTTACGGTTTGGTGAGCATGGGCTGCCGCTGATCGGAATAGGAGACTGGAACGACGGGATGAGTCGTGTTGGCGCTGAAGGACGAGGCGAAAGCGTGTGGCTCGGCTGGTTCTTGGGTCTTGTTTTGTATGGAATGGCTAATTTATGTGAACAACGCAGTGAGCACGAGCGGGCAGAAAATTACAGGCGGATACAGGACAAACTGGCAGATTCACTTAACGAAAAAGGGTGGGACGGCCAATGGTTCCGACGAGCATTCACCGATTCTGGAGAATGGCTTGGTTCCATCCATAATGCGGAGTGTCGAATTGATGCAATCGCACAATCATGGTCCGTCATTTCAGGTTTGTCGCAGGCAGACAAAGCGTTGCAGGCTATGCGTTCTTTTGATCGTGAGCTTGTAGATCGCAGCTTGTCGGTAGCGCATATTCTGTATCCACCGTTTGATCAAACGGATCCAAGTCCAGGTTACATTCAGGGTTATCCTCCGGGGATCCGTGAGAACGGAGGTCAATACACACACGGTGTAATCTGGAGCATCATTGCTTGGTGTGGGCTTGGTGAAGGAGACAAAGCTTTTGAACTATTCCACATGTTGAACCCTATCATGCATACGAAAACGTCATCTGAAGTTCGAAAATATGTGGGTGAGCCTTATGTCATGTCTGCTGACGTGTATACAGAGGAGCCTCATAAAGGTCGTGCTGGATGGACTTGGTATACAGGTGCGTCAGGTTGGATGTACCAAGCCGGCATTGAATGGATTCTCGGTCTGCGCCGTAGAGGAGAAAGGTTGTTTATCTGCCCAAGTATACCAAGAGAATGGCCGGAGTTTGCCGTAATCTACCGTTTCGGAAAATCTGAGTACCACATTACTGTCACAAATGTATTACAAAAGTCCAGTGGACAAACAACGTTATCGATTGATGGAAAGGCAGCCGATATGAAAGAGTTCACTACCGATGACGGTCCTTTCATCCTATTACATGACGATAGTGAAATCCACCAAATCTTACTGTCACTATATTAAATAATGGGTCCCAATCAACGTGGTATGTTGAGATACATGTTTGGTTGCTGTAAATGATGATGAAGTTCAGTCTAGTCAAAAAGATGCTGTTAATGATTACTATCACAACACCAAAAAGGTGTCCTTACTAATTAAGCGTTTATAAACACGCATATTTGATTTGGTCGCTATGCTACGAAGAACTATAGTTCATGCACAACACAACGGCAGCCGGTATTCGATCGGCTGCCGTTAACCGTTAAAGTAACGGGAGGATAATGAAGTAATTCTATGGAATATAATGACCTTCTTCACTCCATCGGCAGGTTAAAATGATGTCAACATTATTCATGACGAAAAGACATTTTGATTTGATTGAATATGTAAGCGCTTTTGCATTACGATAAGAACATGAAATAAACAAAGGGAGGTTATCCTAATGAGTGCGAGTGCTGCACAAAAGCAAGTATCTTCCGGTGGAATCCGGGTGAAAGTACAAGGTTTCGGTCGTTTCTTAAGCGGCATGGTGATGCCGAATATTGGGGCATTTATCGCTTGGGGACTGATTACGGCTTTATTTATTCCTACTGGCTGGATTCCAAATGAATATTTGGCTAAGCTCGTAGGTCCAATGATTACTTATTTACTTCCGCTCCTAATCGGGTATACGGGAGGGACGATGGTTCACGGAACGCGCGGCGGTGTCATCGCTGCCGTAACGACAATGGGGGTCGTCATTGGAACCGACATCCCGATGTTCATGGGGGCAATGATCGTAGGTCCGTTTGCCGCGTGGGTACTCAAGCAGTTCGATAAGTCGATTGAGGGTAAAATTAAATCAGGCTTCGAAATGCTCGTCAACAATTTCTCATCCGGTATCATAGGGGCAATTCTTGCTGTTCTGGCTTACAGCGTTGTTGGCCCTGCGGTACAGGTTGTGAGCAAAGCCCTTGCTTCCGGGGTGCAAGCTTTAGTCAATGCAGGCTTGCTTCCGCTAGCCAACGTACTGATTGAACCGGGAAAAGTGCTTTTCTTGAACAATGCGATTAATCACGGTGTACTGAGTCCTATTGCGCTGGATCAAGCTTCCAAAACAGGGAAGTCGATCTTATTCATGCTCGAGTCGAATCCGGGTCCGGGACTTGGCATCCTGCTTGCATATTGGGTAGTGGGACGTGGTGCAGCGAAACTCTCCGCTCCGGGTGCTGCCATTATTCATTTCTTTGGCGGGATTCATGAAATCTATTTCCCCTACATTCTGATGAATCCGCGTCTCATTCTTGCTGTAATTGCAGGCGGCGTGACGGGAACGTTCACGTTTTCCCTTTTCAATGCGGGTCTGGTTGCACCACCTTCACCTGGAAGCATTTTTGCTTACATCGCTATGGCTCCGAAAGGTGGTATGCTGCAGATTTTCACTGGCGTAATCACTTCTACGATTGTCTCTTTCGCGGTTGGCGCTTTGTTGTTGAAAACATCGAAGCAAACGGAAAGCGAGGATTTGGAACAAGCTACAGCAAGAATGAAAGAAATGAAGCAAGCCCCAGCGGCTGCAGCAGCAGAACAACAAGTGGCTAGTTCCACATCGAAACCGGCAGCAGACGTACAGAAAATCGTGTTCTCTTGTGATGCAGGCATGGGTTCAAGCGCAATGGGAGCTTCTATTTTAAGAAAGAAATTGAAAGAAGCGGCTGTCGACGTCACGGTCGTCAACACCGCAATCAGTGAAATTCCATCTGATGCAGATATCGTTATCACACATAAATCCTTAACGGATCGAGCACGTAATAAAGCTCCGCAAGCTGAACATATTTCGATCGAGAATTTCATGAAAAGTCCGGAATATGATGAACTTGTAAAGCGATTGAGCTAAATACCCCCATCTAACGCTGGCACTTTGCCGGCGTTATCTCCATTTTGTTCGTGAGGAGAATAATCATGAGCCTCTCCAACAGGCATCGTCAAATTATTGAGCTGTTAATGAATCAAAGGGATGATATTACAGCAGGGGAAATTGCTGCCGAAATTAATGTAAGCACCAGGACCGTTCACAGAGAACTGTCCGAGCTGGAGATGATCTTGGCAGCGTATGGACTAGGATTGCAAAAGAAATCGGGTAAAGGCATTCAACTCCAAGCGGAGCCTGAGAAACTTGAAGCGTTTCGACGCATGCTGTATGGCCGGATGACAGTAGAATATTCAGCAGAAGATCGAAGGCTGATGCTGCTTTGTACACTTCTGAAGGAAGATGAGCCCGTCAAGCTATTCACCTTGGCGCATGATTTAGCTGTAACGGTTCCGACGATCACCCACGATCTCGATGAGCTGGAAAGCTGGGTCAAGAAGTCTAATCTGACCCTTGTGCGCAAAAGAGGCTATGGCGTTGAATTGAGCGGTACGGAGGGGAATAAACGCAGGATGATCGCTCAACTTGCCAAAAATGGTCTTGATGAATCGGATCTATTTGGTAAAAGCGTCGTCTCGCACTCCTTGGTAACGCAGCGCCTGCTAGAGCTGATAGGCAAAGAAAACTTTACGAAGGTAGAAGCCGCCTTGTGGGATGCCGAAGATGAGGGCTTAAGCGAGTTATCCGAGGCGGATTATACGCATCTGCTCATTCAGCTGTCGATTGCTATTGCCAGAATTCAGTTAGGCAGACAAATTGAAAATCATCCTGAACATCATTCGCTTGGTCAAAGCAAGCTGCTGAACCATACCATTGATCAGCTGACAAATGTCATTCCGATAACCTTATCGATATCTGAAATTTCCTACATGGCCGACCTGCTCAAACCCAAATCAAATCCGCATCCTAATCAGCTGCTACCCATAGATGAGTTAAGCTATATGGGAATGGTGCGGAAGCTGATCCGCAGGATGGAAAGCAGTCTGGGAGTGCCTTTCAGTGACGATCGTTCCTTACGGGAAGGGTTGCTCACCCATTTGGAGTCAGCGATTAAGCGGCTTCTCGCAGGAGCGACGATTCGCAATCCGCTGTTGACACAAATTAAAAAAGATTATGAAATCCTGTTCGATGCCATTAGGCAGTCGGTTAATACAACCATCACGGAAATTGCGATACCGGATGAAGAAGTAGGTTTTCTGGTTATGCATTTCGGTGCTTCGATTGAGAGACAGAAACAATTCAAACGTAATGTGAGGGCTATTTTAGTCTGCACAAGCGGTATAGGAACGTCCAAAATGTTGGCTGTACGCCTGACGAAGGAGCTTCCGCAAATCGATATCATCGGTCATGCTTCATGGTTTGAAGCAGCGCGTATTCCTGAGAAGGAATACGATTTGATTATATCGACCGTAGATTTACCGCTCAAGCCCGATCAATATATGAAGTTGAGTCCGCTATTAACGAGAGATGAAGCTGAGAAGCTAAGGCTTTTTATTCAAAACGTGACTCTGCAAAAAGAGTCTGGTAAATCCAGCCCGTCGCAGCCGGAATTAGATTCCACAGATAGATTGCATCGAACGCAGCTCTACATTAATGAAATTGTTAACATTATTGATCCATTTATGGTGTATCACATTGAGCAAGTTTTTAAAGGTTTAGAAGAGACACTGAAGGTTATATGCGGTTATGTCAGACAATCTGGAGTAATTGAAGATGTAGAGCCTATCGTTGACCTTCTGCTTGCAAGGGAAAAGTTGAGCACTCAGGTGATCCCTGATACAGGTCTTGCACTTTTTCACATTCGAAGTGAGCAGGTAAAGAAGCCTTCCTTCACGTTGTTTCGATTAACAGAAGACTTGCCGTTAGAACGTGGAATGAAATCAGACGTGAGACAACTGCTGCTTATGCTCGGTCCTCAGGAGCTTTCCAAGGAAAGCTTGGAGGTGCTTAGTGAGATAAGCTCTTTCCTTTTGATTCCTGAGATGATCGAACTATTGAAATCGGGCAGCCAGACGGAGATCAAGCATTATTTATCCCAAGAGCTTGCTATTTTTCTAGAAAATAAAAAATAAATCGGATATGGGGAGAGATCTGTAATGAATATCTTATCAACCAAAAAAGTAAAACTGAATGCGAAACCAAAAGATAAATTCGACGCGATTCGAATGGCCGGGCAATTATTAGTAGACGCCGGTCATGCATCAGCAGCTTACATCGATAAAATGCTGGAGAGAGAGCAAACCTTATCCACCTATATGGGTAATGGTCTGGCTATTCCCCACGGTACGCAGGATTCCAAATTCTTAATTGTCTCAACAGGACTGTCCATAGTTCAAATTCCAGACGGTGTGGATTTCGGGGATGGGGAGAAGGCGACCTTGGTAATTGGGATTGCAGCCGCCGGAAATGATCATCTGGATATTTTGACAAATGTTGCGATGGTTTGCTCCGAAGACGAGAATATTGAAATGATTATGAAAGCATCGACGCCAGAGGAAATGGTGAAGATTTTTGAAAGCGGGATAGAATCATGAGGGCCGTTCATTTTGGAGCAGGAAATATCGGAAGAGGATTCATTGGTTTAATTTTGTCCAAAGCCGGTTATGAGGTGACCTTCTCAGATGTGAATGATAGCTTGGTTGAGTTGCTACGGGAGAGAAAATCCTATACGGTTCGTTTGGCAAATGAAGCGCAAGAGACCTTCACGGTTTCAGGTGTTACGGCAATCAACGGCAAACATATAGAGGACGTAGCTGAAGCTGTTGCGAAGGCGGATCTGGTGACAACAGCCGTGGGCGTTAATATACTGAAGCATATTGCAGGCGGAATTGCCAAAGGGATCGAACTGCGGATCGAAAGAGGAGAGGCGCCGCTTCACATCATCGCATGTGAGAATGCAATTGGTGGAAGTACACTGCTCAAAGAGCATGTATATGCGTTGTTAGGAGAAGAACATCGTGCGAAAGCGGATGCTGCTGTCGCTTTTCCCGATGCTGCTGTGGATCGAATCGTTCCACTTCAGCATAACGAAGATCCGCTTCAAGTTACCGTTGAGCCATTCTTTGAATGGGTTGTGGATGAATCACAAATGATGGAGGACTTCTCCCGGATTGAAGGCATCCATTATGTGAAGCATCTCGAACCCTACATCGAGCGCAAGCTGTTTACGGTAAATACAGGGCACTGCAGCGCCGCTTATCTTGGGTATCTACAAGGCTTTGTGACGATTCAAGAAGCAATGGCAAACACGCAAATTGCCTCATTGGTTCGGCATGTTATGCAAGAGACCGGATCCCTGCTGATCAAGAAGCATGGCTTTGAGCTTGCTCAACATGAGGTTTACATCGATAAAATTATAAACCGATTTATTAATCCTTATCTGACTGATGAAGTGGCACGTGTAGGGAGATCGCCGATTCGTAAATTATCCGCCAATGATCGGCTAGTCAGACCCGCTTTACAGGCTTATGAACTAGGTATGTCCCCTACTTATTTAACCATGGTGATGGCTGCTGCATTCTTATTTCATGATTCGGCGGATCCTGAAGCTGTTGAAATTCAAGCTGATTTGCGAGATATTGGCATTACACAAGCCATTTCCAAGTATACGACCATTGATAAAGACCACCAGATTCACCAGTTCATCCTGACCCACTATGAGCAATTCAAACAAACTGCGGTTTCTTAAGAAAGGGGAGTTCCCTCATGGCTAAAATGTTAACCCGACGTCTATCCGGCATTGCTGCTTCCCCCGGCATTGCGCTGGCAAAAGCTTTTCGAATAAATAATGACCATTACGTGCCTGTAGCTGGAAAGGCGGTCGATAGGGATCTAGAGATACATCGTTTCCGTAATGCTGTGGAAGAAGCCAAACAAGAGTTGGTAGAGATCAAAGATTTGACCGAACAGCGGATGGGTGCGGCAAAAGCGGAAATTTTCGAGGCCCACCTCATGTTACTGGAAGATCCTGATTATATAGATGCCATTATTGAAGGTATTAAAGACGAAGGCATGAATGCTGAATTCAAGCTGCATGAAGTTGCTAACAGCTTCATTGAAGTGCTCAGCGCCATGGATAATGAACTGCTCCGTGAGCGTGCGGTTGATGTCCGCGACATCACAGGACGTATTATGAGTAAGCTTCGAGGTGTATCGTTTGAAGCCATCGCGGCTATTAATGAGCCCTGCATTGTGATCGCTGAAGATTTGACGCCATCGGATACAGCACAATTAAATCTCGACTATGTGCTTGGATTTGTTACTGAGGTCGGCAGCCGTACTTCGCATTCTGCGATCATGGCTCGCTCCCTTGAGGTGCCTGCCGTCGTTGGTGCAGGAGAAATCGCAGCTGAGATCGTCACGGGGACAAAGATAATTATTGATGCTATCGAGGGTGTTGTGCTCATTGCTCCAAATGAACAAGAGGTCGAGACGTATCAGGCTCGTAAAGCGTACTATGACCAGCGTAAAGCCCAGCTGCGCAAGCTGCTGGATCAGCCGACCCTATCAGCAGACGGACATCGAGTAGAACTTGCGGCCAACATCGGAAGTGTGGAAGATCTGCAGAAGGTGCTGGCTAACGGAGCGGAAGGGATTGGTTTATTCCGGACTGAATTCCTATATATGGGTCGCAAAACTCTGCCTAGTGAAGAAGAGCAGTTTCAGGTTTACAAACATGTATTGGAGCGTATGGACAATAAACCAGTAGTCATACGAACCCTTGATATCGGTGGAGATAAAGAACTGCCATACATGAAGCTTCCCGCAGAAAGCAACCCATTTCTTGGCTTACGTGCGGTAAGGCTGTGTTTGAATCAAAAGGATCTCTTTCGTACGCAGTTAAGAGCGCTTCTGCGAGCAAGCAGCTATGGACAATTAAAGATTATGTTCCCCATGATTGCGGTTGTGGAGGAATTACAAGCGGCCAAACAATTGCTTCTGGAGGAGAAAGCCAAGCTTATACAAGAAGGCATTCCTGTATCAGACCTCATAGAGGTCGGCATTATGATTGAAGTGCCGGCAGCGGCGTTAGCGGCGGATTTCTTAGCCAAAGAAGTCGATTTCTTTAGTATCGGAACGAATGATCTGATTCAATATACGATGGCTGCTGATCGGATGAACGAAACGGTTTCTTATTTGTATCAACCTTGTCATCCATCCATTCTTCGGTTAATACAGATGGTCATTCAAGCTGCGAACAAGGAAGGCAAATGGGTTGGTATGTGTGGAGAAATGGCCGGAGATGAAAGAGCGATTCCGATTTTGCTCGGTATGGGACTACATGAATTCAGCATGAGTGCCAGCTCGATTTTGCCGGCCAGAGCATTATTGAAAGAAATCTCATATCAGGAGTGGGCAAGCTACACGCAGCAGATTTTAGCAATGAGTAGTCAAGCCCAAATCAACCAATTTGTAGAACAGAAGACAAGGAGTGATCTAACATGATATCTCAAACATTTACGGTTCTAAATCCATCCGGTTTTCATGCGCGCCCCACAAAAGTGTTCGTTCAAAAGGTAGGCACATTTCCCTGCAAAGTGAGTGTAATCAAGGGAGAGAAAAAGGTCAATGGCAAAAGCTCGCTAAGTATGTTGACGCTTGGCATTCAACAGAACGATGAAGTGACGCTGGAAGTGGACGGCGAGCAAGAGGAGCAAGCCATTCAAGAGCTTGGAGCGCTGCTGATTCATATTTTTGAAGAATAAGCAATTCGTGTAAATAAATAGAGCCAGCAAGTAGATGCCGCTTTAACGGGGCGCAAGCTTGTTGGCTTCTTTTAATCACTTCGAACGTTCCATTCACCGGATACCCAATCGGTGGACTTCCAGCGGAGTACATCGGGTTTAGACAGATGCATAATCTCCTTAAGGAAGGTGGGCTGATCCAAATCGTTGTTCCAAGTTCCCTTGCCACTACGTGTATATCGGGGCTACCCGTAGCTAAGCTGCGTTTCAGGATCGCGATGTGAGACATAGCGGTCAATTTGCTTTTTCTGTGACTATGACTATGGTGCTGATAATGTTTTCCAATCTGGGCACGTTCAACTTGGAAAACATGGTGGTCTTTGGAACCTAGATTAACAACAACGTTTATACTTTTCTTTATCTATCGTAAATAAGAAAACCTTTCCAGATAGCCCTTGAGGTCACCATCACACACACAACAACACGGTTAAAAATGTCGGATAACAAGAACATTGTCCGAATTTCTTCCTCCTCCTCCCCTAATATAATTGTCGGGTGACAAGAACATTATCTCATTAGAGGCCGCGTAAATCGCGGTTTTTTTGTTTTATGGGATAGGGTCGGAGACTTTTTTGCTGGCCATCCGATCGGTTGCCTTTAACGGGCAGTTTAACTGGGGTGGTGGGGCACTCGAGAGCTCGTAGGGTTCGTTTTTTTTTATTTCCTAAAACTAATACACAATTTTTGATAAGCATGCTATTCTAGTAAGGTATATATTACAACTCGAGTGAGCTCGTCTAATTGACCCACTTTGCATCGGTCGCTTCTGCGTGAAAGTTACGATTTAAAACTTTATCGTCTTCTTGTTGCTGAGTGGAAAGGCGAATAATCATAATAGAAAAAAAGAAAGGATGTGCAGATTCTTGTCTTATGTGACACCAGCGCAAGATGTATACTATAATGATTTAAATATTTTCACTGCATATAAAATCTATGAGATTGTGAAAGAAAACCAAGATACTATTTTATTAATGAATGATAAAGGAGAAATAGATGAACTACATAAATCATTGATTCATGGAAGGTATCCCACTTATAAAATGGCTGTCATTCATAACAATCTTTTTCTTTGGATATGTTTTAAATTTATTGAAACAATCCGCAAAACAATTGTGCAAAGAAAGCGAATAATTAAAATTAAAACATTTAAGTAAAATAACCCTTTATAAATGATTGCTCTTTATAGAAGGGATTAACCCCATAGAGAAGTTAAGTGAGTGTAACAAGATTGAAATCTTATTTTCATGTGGCATTAATGAATCAAGCCTAAAATTCGCCCCCCTTTTTAAATATAAAACTTAGACCCGTAGCCTGTTGCTTGGGGTTTCTTTTTGCTATTCAACGAATTAATCGTAATTCAAAGACTTGTGTATAAAATTACATGTTCTAAGGGAAAATACCAAGAAAATCCAAGTAGGAGTAGTTATGCCTATTCATAACTGGTTTAAGAAGCGAAAAGGGCTACTCACTGATCAGACCTACGCAGCCCCCCCGCTAATTATTGACAACGATTTAACGGCAAGACTCCAATGGTTCCGCAAACAGTTGAATCACAACACAGACATTAAATTCTATGAGATCCTATTACCAAGTGGTATTGCCTGTGCGTTCATCTACATTGAAGGTATGATCGATCAAAATCAGTTTCAGAAACAAATACTTTCACCTCTTTTATTTGAAGAAACATCTTTATCTGCAAATGAGCTGTTGAATAAAATAGCAATTATGAAGCAGCTTCCGGTTTCGATGATTGAATCCACCACAGATGTGAACAAGGCATTGGAACGTATTTTTGATGGCACAATTATTTTTCTTATCGATAATGAGCTGGAAATCATCCTTTTTCCGATGAAATCGGTGGAGAAAAGATCGATTGAGCAGTCCGAAATAGAAACCGTCATTCGAGGTCCCAAACAGGCATTTGTCGAAGATTTGACGACTAATATTACAATGATCCGCAAAATTATTAAGCACCAGGCTTTGAAAATGGAGCATTATCAATTTGGTACCTATTCTAAAACTTCCGTTGTTGTTTGTTATATCGAAGATATTTGTGAAAAGAAATTGGTCGATGAAGTAAAGAGCAGAATAGCCGGAATCGATATTGACGCAGTACTTGGTAGTAGCTATATCGAGGAATTCATTGAGGATAATCCTTTTTCACCATTCCCTCAAGTGCAGTATACAGAACGGCCTGATACGTTAAGCGCGGCACTGCTTGAAGGAAGAGTCGCAATTTTGGTAGATGGAACACCGTTTCCCATCATCGTCCCGGTTACCATATACATGCTTCTTCAATCGGCAGAGGATTATTATGAAAGATTCGTTGCAGGGACATGGATTCGATGGATTCGATATTTATTCTTGTTGGTGTCCTTTCTGTTACCTTCGATCTATATTGCGGTAACTACGTTTCACCCGGAGATGCTCCCTCCTAATCTATTGGCGACGGTGGCAGCTGCCCGTGAACATGTTCCTTTTCCTGCTATTGTAGAGGCGTTCATTATGGAAATCGTTTTCGAAGCACTTAGGGAAGCGGGATTACGTATCCCCAAGCCAATAGGTCAGACAGTGTCGATTATTGGTGCATTGGTTATAGGGCAAGCGGCTGTGCAGGCAGGTATTGTATCTGCTCCAATGGTCATTGTAGTCTCCATAACAGGGATTGCTTCGTTCATCATCCCACATTTCGATCTTGCTTTGACGTTCCGTCTCCTGCGGTTTCCTGTGATGTTCCTTGCGGCAAGCTTTGGTTTATACGGCGTTATTCTTTGCATCATTATGATCTACTTGCATTTAGTCACACTCCGATCCTTTGGCACGCCTTATCTGTCTCCAACGGCACCTATCGTTTTTGGCGATTGGAAGGATGTGCTGGTCCGCGCCCCCTTTTGGCTGATGAAAAATAGGCCTAGACTATACGGAACCAAAAATAATCAAAGGCAAAATCCTAAACCACGTACGAGAATACTTAAAGATGATGATGGTGATTAATGGTGATGCAATTACGAATGAAGCACATAGGGCTTCTTTTACTGTTCTCCAGTTTACTGATGATAACGGGCTGTTGGTCCAGAATTGAAGTCAATGACCGTGCTTTCGTGACAGGCATGTACATAGACCGTTCTGATAATGGCAGCTATGAGGTATCTCTGGGCTTTCCTTTGCCCAATCGAATGGGCGGAGGGCAATCCCCGGGGGAGCCATCTGGTGGAAACCCGTATACCATTTTGACAAAAACCGCTGAAAGCATTCCCGTCGCCATCCGGGAAATCCGTTCAGATCTCTCGAGAGAAATAACTTGGGGACATTGCCGTGTTATTGTAGTAGGTAAACAAGCGGCGGAATACGGGATAGATTCGCTTTTGGAATTTGTGGCTCGTGAACCGAACTTTCATACGAAAAGTTATCTGATGGTTGCTCCGGGGAAGGCAAGGGACGTTACCAAGCTAACCCCCGTTTTTGAAAGGCTTCCAGCAGAAGTGCTCCGAGAGTTCGCGAACAGAAAGGTGACCTTGGATACCAATGTGAAGGATTTCTTAGAGGCTTCGGCGTCGGGAGGAGATATGATTGCCGGTCTTCTTACCATTGGACAAACTAAGTTGCTTAGTGAGAAGGGAAAAGAAAGTACATGGGTCGGGACTGACGGGGCAGCGCTTTTTAAAATGGGAAAAATGATAGGTACCTTGGACGTCACTGGGATGCGAGTGGGGCTTTGGTTAAAGGGGAGAATGAAAAGCTCACTGATTTCGTTGAAATCGCCGAGCGACGGAAAACCGATGAGTTTTATTATTCTATCCTCTAGAGCCTCGATCAAACCTTTCATCGACGGAGAGAAAATCGGCTTTCATATCAAAATTGAAGCGGAAGATGATATTTATTCCTCGGAATCGGACATGGATCTGACAGACCCGAAGGAAATAATTCGCATCCAGGAACTTCTTTCTGAGCAACTGAAGCGTCGGATTGCGAGAACTCTTTATAAAACCCAGGATATGGGAGTCGATGTATTTCAATTTGGCCGACATCTGGATTGGAGGTACCCACAAGTATGGAGTAAGCATAAGGACCAATGGCATGTGGATTATAAAATGTGTACATTCGTCATTGATACCAATGTGCACGTGAAAAGAACTGGGGTTGAAAGAAATTCAATCATACGTCAGCACAACAGTTAGGGTAGGGTGACCATGATTATCATCACAATCGTATTTCTAGGGATTTTCATGTTTGAATGGAACTTTTTAAAGCATCTTGGGCGGAAAAAAAGAACCTTCTGGATCACAGGCTGCAGCATATTTGTCGCTTATGTGTATGTCATGGCCGTCTACTCTTTTCAGAATCTGCCAAGTCCTAACCAGCTGATTAAATATGTTTTCAGCCTTTATGAATTATAGCGTGTTAGTAAGGAGATGGCTGTTATGCAGCGTATTACCCAGCTTCAACTTAGATTGATGTTCATTCTCTTTCATTTCTCTACGACAACAGGATTTCTGATAGGCCCCATCTCCTCATCAGCCGGTTATCAAGGTTGGTTAGCCCTCCTACTTGCTGCCATTGGAGGAATGCTTATAACTTTCATTTCTTTTACCCTTGCCAAGCGGAAGGAAAGCGAGTTTATCGTTCATTACGGGAAGGAACTAATTGGACGGGTCCCCAATATCATCATAATGATTGTAATTAGCTTTTTCTTTATTCATCTGGCGAGCCTGATACTGCGGGAACTTGCTGATTTCATGGTTCAGATCTACTTGGCTACGACGCCAGAATGGGTGATCGCCGGTTTGTTTGGTTTTGTCGTTTCAATCGCTGTCCGATCTGGCCTGGAAGCTATATTGCGCTGTGCGTCGGGATTTTTTTTCATCATTTTCGCCATAGCTGGGATCACACCATTTTTAATTGGTAAGGAAATGAATACAGACCGCGTGATAGCGTTTATCACCCATATTAACCCTGGGAGCCTTTTTCATGAATCGTATCCGTTTATTCCATGGTTCGGAGAATCGTTTTTGATTCTTTTTATCTTTCCTTGGATAGCCAATTCGGGAAAAACATTCCGTTCTTTAACCTGGGCAATGGTGATAAGCCTTTTTTTTATCGAAACGAATCTCGTGTTATGTCACTTGTTATTCGGATCGAAATTTTCTGGGGAATTGGCCTATCCTGTGCTGGAAATGATTCGTTTCATTCGGATCGGAGATTTCTTGGAAAATTTGGATCCCATTATCGTGGCGATCTGGTTATCAAGTCTATTTATAAAAATCAGCGTTTTGCTCTACATTTCGACGCTAATGATCTCACAGCTGCTTAAGCTAAAAGATTCCAGACCGCTTTCTTTCTCATTGGGCGCAATTATGGTTGCACTTGCCATGCATATGTCCAAAAACATAATTGAATTGAACCATTTTATTCAAAAAATCTGGCCAAACTTTGCCTTATGCATTGAGTGTATCCCACTGATATATTTAGTTGCTTCCATAATAAAAAAGCGTCCCAGGAAAAGTGGTTAAGAGTCAGAAATTTATATTATCACTCTACTAACAAGTCGGATTATAATACAAAAGGGGGTGTTTCTTAGATCCCTATAATAAAGGTCGCCCCCTTTAAAATATAAAACTTAGATACTCTACCCGTTGCAGGGTCCTTTTTTGCTATTCAACTAAACCAGCTAATAACTTGTCATCCACTGATTAATCTAACTGAGGAGCTATCTGGAGAGGTTAAAATCGGAAAGTAATTTTTTGCGAGAAGTTAAATGCTTAATATCAACTCAAAAAGAGCGGGATACTTGGTAAAAACAAGCATCCCGCTCTTTTTGTGTACCAGCAGCTCTTTAATCCACAACTGTTCCAGATATCGGGGATTATTTCTGAAATACCATAAGATTTTCTCCCTAATCATAAGATTAAGATATTAAAAAAGCGTTTCCATTCCAATTAAAATAAGGATATACGAATAGAACTTGTTCAGGAAAGGATGGAGCGTATGCAATTGCCAATGAAGGTGGAACCGAAATCACGGGCTGTCAATAAAAGGAGTAGGGCTTTTGCAGATATTATGAAGGATTGGGATTTGTACCTGCTGCTCGTGCCGGGACTGTTGTTTCTGGCCATATTTAAGTACACCCCCATGTCTGGGTTGATCATATCCTTCAAGGATTTCAATATTTTCAGTGGGATATCCGAGAGTCCATGGGTCGGTCTTAAGCACTTTAAACGGCTGTTCGTCAATGATCAATTCCTAAGTGTATTATCGAATACCTTGATTATTAGTGTAATGAAGCTGATCTTTCTGTTCCCGGCGCCTATCGTCTTGGCCATTCTTTTAAACGAGGTTCGGAAGATGGCTTTCAAAAGAGTCGTACAATCTGTCATTTACCTTCCGCATTTTATCTCTTGGGTCATTGTTGGTGGTTTGTTCATCAATATGTTCTCAGTCAATGGTGGTATCATTAATGCTGTTATCGTTAAGCTCGGCGGTGATCCCATACCGTTCTTCATGCACGCCGGATACTTCAGGCCACTGCTAGTACTGTCGGAGGGTTGGAGAGAGGTGGGTTGGGGAACTATTATCTATCTCGCCGCAATTGCCGGGGTTGATCCGCAGCTATATGAAGCTGCAAAAATGGACGGAGCTAATAAACTCAAGCAGATGCTCCATGTGACTCTGCCAGGCCTGATCCCCACGATCACGTTAATGTTTATCCTTAAAATGGGTCAACTACTGGAAGCAGGTACAGAGCAAATTTTAGTTATGTACAATCCCGTGGTATATAGTGTTGCAGATACGATTGGGACGTATGTTTACCGTGTAGGGATAGGAACATCGGACTACAGCTTCTCGACTGCGGTCGGTTTTTTCGAATCGGTGACTGCCTTCCTCCTTGTCATTCTTGGTAACTTCTTATGCAAAAAATATTTGGGAAGGAGCATCTGGTGATGGCAAAAGAGACTTCGATCAAAGCATCTACAGGTGAGCGTATATTCTATATCAGCAACTACCTGTTCTTCATACTATTAGGCATGGCCACGCTGTTCCCATTCCTAAACGTGCTCGCTAAGTCCTTCAGCAGCGAAGCGGCTGTCATCTCTGGACTGGTCACGATTTTCCCCGTAGATTTCCAAATCGGAACGTACGAATTGGTCCTTGGGAACAGTCAATTTATGAACAGCTTCCGGATAACCATATTTATTACAGTAACCTATACGGCACTCTCGCTCATTATGACCACGATGGCAGCTTATCCGCTCTCTAAGCCCGGTCTTAAAGGAAGAAAGGCTATCCTGCTGCTGTATGTGTTCACTATGCTGTTCCATGGCGGTTTGATTCCCAATTATCTGCTTATGCAAAATCTGGGTCTGATCAACTCCTTATGGTCACTGATTTTACCGGGTATGATCCAAGTATTTTATATGCTGCTGATCAAAAATTACTTTGAAGGGTTGCCGGATAGTTTAGAGGAATCGGCCAAATTGGATGGAGCTTCCAACATGAGAATTCTTTGGAGCATTGTGCTTCCGTTGTCGATGCCAGTGTTAGCGACGGTTGCTCTCTTCTATGCGGTTCTGATCTGGAACAGTTACTTTAACGCCATGGTTTACATTAGCCGTCCGGACTTAAAGCCAATGCAGCTATATCTCAAGGAATTGATCGCAGCTACCAATGATGTGCTTGGCCAGTCGGGAATGATCGACATCAGCAAGGACCTTAACCGAAGTCCGGAGGCTGTTCAAGCTGCCTCTATCATTACAGCTACCGTTCCAATCTTGTGTGTATACCCATTCCTGCAAAAGTATTTCGTAAAGGGAGTACTTGTAGGATCAGTAAAAGGTTGATTTTGTAAGTGGCAATCATTATCTAATTTGATAGAATAGATGGATAAGAGGGAGTGCCTTATGGGGGCACCCCCTTTGCCTGTTCCGCAGATATCATACGAAGACATAGCAGGAAAGGAAAGAGGCCAGTTATGCTAAAAGTGCTGATTGTAGACGACGAAGAGATTACCCGGGAAGGTCTTAGATCTTGTATCCCCTGGGAAGAACTGGGGATGAAAGTTGTAGCGGAAGCAGAGGATGGCGCGGAAGGGCTTGAGGCGGCTGTTAAGCTTCAGCCGGATATCGCCTTATGCGACGTAAGAATGCCCCATCTGGATGGGATTGGATTGGCTAAAGGGATTAAAGACAAGGTGCCTGGCTGCAAGATCATTTTTCTAAGCGGCTATTCAGACGTAGAATATCTAAGATCTGCGATTCAACTTCAAGCCGTTGATTATGTGGAAAAGCCTGTTGACCTAGATAAGCTTCAAGAGGTTTTGGTTATGGCAGCAGAGGCTTGCAGACAAGAGCGGGGGAATCGAGAGCTGCTGGAGGACATGGAACGCCAAGTGATCAAGTCCAGACCTTTCTTATCAGGGAAGGCCTTACAAGCCTTGCTTGCAGGCACCGGCTCGGTTAAGGAGTTGGAGAAGGAATGGCTTGCCATCCACTCTATCAGTTCCGGCGATGTCCGCTATGTATGCTGCATGATTATGGGTGAAGACCGCAGATTAAATATGCCTCTCATAGAGAAACTCGAGGAAATGTTTCGTTCTTACGGCTTAGATGGCTTGTGTTGCGAATATGATCATGTACTTGCTGCTGTATTTAAATTGGCGGATGGGAAGGAAATTGAAACCATCGTTCTGATGATGAATGCGTTATCGACCTATGCACGGAATGAGCTACAAACCCGTCTTTCGGCAGGTGTAGGAGGAACGGTAGGGAGCCTTGAAGCTATAATTGGCTCGGTACAGCAAGCTTCGGAAGCGCTTCAGTTTAGCTTCTATAGGGGGTGGAATACGACAATTCTTCATGAGCACACAGGTCGGGGAGCGAAGCCGAAACTGATTCATGAGAAGGATACCTTTCTCCGATTCGAGAAGCATCTACAACGTCAGGAATTCGAAGAGGCGTCCTTACTGATACAGGAAGTCGTATTCGAGCTGAGAAGGTTGGAATCATCTTCCATTGAGTGGATTCGCAAGCGACTCTTTAAGTTGTATATCATCTTAACCAAAGTGTTTTTGGAAGCAATCACAGAGCTGGATAACGACGAATTATGGAGATTATTTGCAAATGGACAGCTCGACTCGATTGCCCATTTTCTACAAAGCCAGTTAGAAGCGATTAGGGATGGGTTAGCTCATCTCGGGACTCAGCCAGACAAGGCAGTCATACGCGAAGCTGTTGCTTTTATTCATAATCATTATCATGAAGAAATATCCATCGATATGATAGCCAAGCAGGTTTTTTTAACACCGACCTACTTTTGTCTGATATTCAAGAAAGAGCTTGGGATTGCTGTTAATGAGTACATCACGCAAGTCAGGATTGAGAAGGCAAAGCATTTGGTTAAGGACAGAAGCTTAAAGCTATATGAGATTGCGCTGAAGGTCGGATATACAGATCCGAATTATTTTGCCAAGGTATTCCGCAAGCTTACGGGCTTCAAGCCATCTGAATATAGGGAAGTGCGCCATGAAACTCAATAAATGGCTTGCGACCGGATATTTACGGAACCTGAGAATTAAATATAAGCTCCTTCTCTCTTACATGCTGCTGATATCTATAACCATAGCAGCCGTTACATTGTTCTCCTATAATAAGACGACTAAGATGATAGAGAGGCAAGTCGCAGAATCCACGGATCGTGCTTTCGAGCAAGCTAACGAATTCATTACATATAAGCTTAACAATGTGAAGGACGTTTCCAGCATGCTGTTTATGAATAAGGAGCTGGAGCACATTTTGCTGAAGTCCCCTGTTAATTATCCATTAGCCGAACAGATAGACGATTACAACCGGCTCCTGGATATGGTACGTTCAGCTCAAAACAGCAGAGAAATTTTCAGCATCCGTTTGTTTGTTAACGATTCCGGGATATTCGCCAAGGAAAATAGCACGATTTTTAATATGAAGAATTTCAAGGACACTTGGTGGTTTAAGCTGGTACTTGAGCAGAATGGTGGTTTGTACTGCCGTTCCACGTATAGCCATGACTATCAGGATCAGAGGGGTTCTCAACAGATTATCTCTTGTATGCGCACCCTGCAAACTCAGGGCTTCTTTGGGGACGTTCTTGGCCTCGTTTCTATGGATGTTCTGGAGGATAGTATCTACCGGATCATCAAGCAAACGGAAATAACGGATGGTGGAGAGGTTTACTTGGTTGATCGTGAAGGAAATGTCATTTCGGGCTTGGACAGAAAAACGATCGGTCAAAGTTTGTCTTCAACGATATATTTCCAGGAGATTATTAAGGGAAGCGGAGATAGTGGCTATCAGAACCTAGAGGTTAATGGCAAAGCATCCCTCGTTACTTATAAGAAGGTGGAAGGGACGGATTGGCGGCTAATAGCCATCATTCCACATGAGGAAATGATGCAGTACAGCGACCAAATAGCCAGCTATATGCTGCTGCTGTTCATCTTAGCTACGGTTAGCGCGGCAATAATGGCCTTCTTCATGTCTGGAGGGATCACAAGAAGAATCAGTCTACTCATCCAGCAGATGAAGAGGTTCGAAGAGGAAAAGTGGGACGTACGTATTTCCGTGGATAGTAAGGATGAAATAGGTATTCTACAGGTTAACTTCAACCGGATGACGGACAACATCAAGCGTCTCATCATGGAGAAATATGAGGAAGAGGTCCGAAAGAAGAATGCCGAGCTTAAAGCTTTGCAAGCCCAGATTAACCCTCACTTCTTATACAATACACTGGATATGATTCATTGGTTGGCCATGAAGCATAAGGCCCAGGACATCAGCTACCTTGTAGGGGGATTGGCAAAGTTCTTCCGGTTAAGTTTGAGTAAGGGAAAAGATGTTATTTCGATTGATGATGAGCTCGCTCATGTTCAGATTTACCTAGATATTCAAAACAAAAGGTTTTCTGGAAGTATTAAAGTGTCCATAGAGGTGGAGCAACAGATCCTGGAGATGACGACAGTGAAGCTTGTACTTCAGCCCATTGTGGAAAATGCTATTCTACATGGGATTCGGGAGAAGGAAAACAAAAGGGGTCTGATTCGAATATCAGGCCAAATTTGCGACGGTCTGGTGCTATTTATCGTGGAAGATGACGGGGTTGGCATGACGGAGGAAAAGATGAAGAGACTGCTGACAGGTGACCAAGGAGCAGGATATGGAATCAAGAACGTCAATGAAAAGCTCAAGCTTTATTTCGGGGATTCGTTTGGATTGTCTTATGAAAGCGAAGAGGGTCTAGGTACTAAGGTGACGATTCGTTTCCCTGCCATGAAACATCCGTCAGAAGGCGTATCCTGACAACATAGAGAGCATCTTCTGACAAATACCAATGAACGGACCCATGGTATAGTGAACGAAGAGAGGTTAGATCCTCTCAAGTATAAGTATACGGGGGAGATTAGATGAAGAAACTTATTTCCATGTCAATATGTGTTTCATTAGCTGTTGCAGCCCTAACTGGCTGCGGTGCTAATAATGGAGGCTCTGGTACCGGGACAACTGGGACAAGCCCAAGCGCATCTGCCAAGGTGGATGCTCCTAAACCCGAGCTAAGGCAGCTTGGTTTCCAACGAAACTTTGACACGAATCAAGATCCGGTTGCGAAGATGTTGGAGGAAAAGACGGGCTACAAGGTAAAATATGAAACGCTGCCCTTGGAAAATCCTGACGACAAGCTGAACCTGTTAATGGCGAATAAGGAGCCTTACGATATTCTTAAGCTATCAGGTTCCCAATATCGGAAGCTTGCCTCTCAAGGGGCACTTGAACCATTAGACGATCTCCTGAAGAATTATGGACAGACACTTGCGAAGATAAATACGCCGGAGTCCTTCGAAGCGGCCAAGGTTGACGGTAAGATATACGGGATTCCAGAACGACATCCAAGAGGCTTTGTCGGCAGCTCTTTGGCTATACGCCAAGATATCCTTGATGAGTTAGGTATGAAGGTGCCGACTAGTCTTGATGAATTTTATCAGCTGTTGAAGGCCATTAAAGAAAAGAAGAAGGACATGATTCCGTTTGCGGGATTTGAGAGTGTGATCACAGAAATCTCCGGTGCCTTTGGCATTGCGACTCAGTGGTTAGAGAAGGATGGAAAGCTGGTTAACCGCCTTGACGATCCGGGGATGAAGGAATACCTGGCGTTTATGAGTAAGCTTTACAGCGAGGGTCTTTTGGATCCAGAATGGCCCGTGAACAAGGCGGCTACAGTTCAACAGAAATTCTCCAGCGGCAAAGCAGCCGTCATTCCTTACGGCTGGGGGATGGCCCCAGCCGTAACAACAGCGATGGTGAAAAATTTCCCTACCGCTAAGATCACGCTAATACCGGGGCTTAAGGGTAAGGACGGAACGCAAGCTCAAATGATTCAAGGTGGAGGAATCAGCTGGTATATTGCCATTCCTAAGGTTTCTAAAAACAAGCAAGAGGCAATGAAATACCTAGATTTAAAGGTTCAGCCTGAGCTGTTCCAAAATTTATCTGTCGGTGAGGAAGGCGTTCATTTCAAGAAAGAGAACGGAAAGATGTTCCCTATTCTTCCGAAATTTAATGATGAGCGCGGTAATGCGGACTGGTTCCTGACCTCAACGAATCCGGAAGTGTTCCAAGACCTTTGGCTGCTGAGGGTCCGTAAGGACCCGGTGCTGTATGAAACCTTCGAGGAAATTCAGAAGCAGATGTCCTTTGGCAAGAAAGATCCTTTGATCTTCGCGCCACCGCTTCCTCTGCTCGGAACTAATATCCAGAAGCTCACTAAATCCGAGAATGACTACATTATCAAGGTATTCGCAGGAGCAGAAAAGCTAGACGGCTACGATAACTTCGTGAAGCAGTGGAAGAATGATGGCGGAAACGACGTGATTAAAGAAGTAACAGATTGGTACGCAAAATCTAAAAAATAAATAAGTTCGGTAAAGGGGCAGTCTCCGAAACGCATGTATTTGCGGTTCGGGAACTGCCCCTTTTTGCAATAGGAATCAGGGAGGTTAAGAGTCGGTTGTATGGAACTAGAGAAACCGTTTTCACAAAACCGTAAGATTTTCTTGTTTATCATAAGATTGCATCATTTCAATAATGCCCAGTTTTTACGAAAATAAGAGTTAGAACAGGTGAGCCATCACCTAAGTAAAGTCATGGGGGAGGGAACGGAATGGCCTACCAGTTGTTTACATATCGGCATAATAAGACCTTACCGGAAGTTGCATGGTTGAAGGAACCTTTTGTTTATGATTTTTTCACCCTTTGGCAGGTTGGAGAACGTCGGTTGTTTCGGGATACAATCGGGTTTCAAGGACCTCATGAGGATCGGTTTTGGGATATAGGGTATGTGACAGAGGGATCTGGTGTCGTATCTATTCATGGTAGCGTATACCAGATTCGGAAGGGTGACTGCCTGGTTAGAATGCCGGTTCATACTTGCATGATCTCCTCAAAAGATACCGACGAGCTGCAGATCTGTTACATCCGGTTTGAGCTTCATGATTCGGAGAGAGGTGAGCATCCCTTCGCTTGTATGAATAGCGTGCTTTTGGAGAAGAAAGATCCAGTCCGCAGGGACCACTGGGGGTTAGCGGACTTATTCGATCAATTGCTTAGAGAGATTCGGTACGAAAATCGTCACCTGCTATTGATGGCTGGAAGCTATGTAAATCAGATATTGGTTGCGGCATATCGCAATTACTTGGGACAAGTGGAGCGTAATATCGATACATCTGACCATATGGTTCCATCCATTGGAGGCAAAAGGGAGATTGCTGAGCGTGCGGTTCAATACATGAATGAACGAGTTTTGGACTTGAAGGAACTTAGTAGTGTTGCGGATGTTCTTGGCTATAGCTATTCGTATTTATCTCATGTATTTAGAGAAGAGATGGGCACCAGTCTACAAGCTTACTTCTCGAAGAGACGGATATTAATGGCTATGCAGTTTCTCCATGATGAGGATAACACAGTAACCCGCGTGGCTGAGTTACTTAGCTATCAATCGATTCACTCGTTCAGTAAGGCTTTCAAGAAGCAGACGGGGCAATCGCCTTCTGAATATCAGTTTCGATATGCGAATGAGAAAAAAGCAAGTTACTAAATGAAACCGTTTACCTTCAGTCGTGTGAAAGGAGAAGAGCTTATGACTTTACATCTTGCAATTATTCCGGGCATGCGCATAACCCGAAGAGTATTCACACCCTCTCAATTAGAAAAGCTGGGCAGACTCTCCCGAAGAGTGACCCTGAATCAGGAAGAAGGAAACCCATCCCCCGAAACGGTGAAACGGTTGATCCAAGGGGCTGACGCTGTGATTACTTCCTGGGGTTGTCCCCCTCTGGACAGTGAACTTCTTGCAGAAGCACCTGATCTTCGGGCACTGCTTCATGCTGCCGGATCTGTAAAAACTGTAGTTACTCCAGAGTTGTGGGAGCGGGGAATCCAGGTGACTGGCGCCGCTTCGATGCTCAGCAGGGGGGTGGCGGAAACAACGCTAGGGCTTACTATCGCTTCTTTGAAAAATATGTGGCAGATTATCGATTACACGCGAAATAAAGACTGGTGGGGTTTTCAGCAGGATTCGGTTAGAAGCCGAATAAGGGAAATGTTCGGGATAACGATAGGTGTAATAGGAGCTGGTCATGCAGGACGGCATTACATCAAGCTTCTGCAAGGCTTCGATGTAAAGATTCTCCTTAGTGATCCTACCTATACGGAAGTTCAAGCAGCGGAGCTGGGGGCTAAGCTAGTTCCATTGGAGGAGCTGCTAGCCGCAGCAGATGTGGTAGCGGTCATGGCACCCGAGATACCGGAGACCTATCAGCTACTTAATGAGGACAGACTCGGTTTAATGAAGGATGATGCCATTCTGATCAATCCAGCGAGGGGCTCCATCATTCACGAGGAAGCTCTTATCCGACATCTGAAGCTGGGCCGTTTCTTTGCTTGCCTTGATGTGACGGAACCTGAGCCGCCGGCTTCAGATCACCCTTTTCGCACGCTGCCAAATGTGGTGCTAACCGGTCATATTGCAGGTGCGGTCAATAATGGCTTGCTGCAGATCGGTAAATTCATAACAGACGAATGGGAAAGATGGGTTCAAGGTGTCCCGATGGAAGGTCGCATCGATCCGGTGAAGCTCTCCTTTTTGGCATGAAGATGCGGCACTACGGCACTACTAATTGATAGGAGGCTGAAGAATGGTTATTCGTCGAAAATAGTTCATGCTTGTGTTGGCAGTGCTAGTTGCGGTGGGTATTTCGTAGAGGGTACGGTAAATCTGCTAGCACTAGGCGGTGACGGAAGTGTCTATTATACGTTAGGTGCGAAGCTGTATAGGCTTCCAGTTCCGCTCAAGGACGTAACGCTTGAGGTTGGAAGCAACGAGTTCACGCGCAGGGAGGACTCGCTAATAACGGTAAAGGGTGTTCTGGCTAATGGTCAAGAAGCTCGATTATCGGAAGGTGAGGTTCAAATCACAGTAATGGATCCGGCGGTGGCTGATGTCCGAGATGGAGCTTTAATTGGGAAAAATCCGGGAATAGCAGAAGTGCAAGCAACTGTCAGTCTTCATGGGGCAACCCTCAAGACTGTACCGGTTACGATCCGAGTAGTAAGCAATATGGAATCCATAAGAAGGCTTCTGGAGGAAGGCAAAGCTGGAGGCAGCATAATGACCTCTGTTTTCATGCAGCTGTCAAATGCTTTAGCACAAGCTGAACATCAGCGAGATAAAGAAGATGCGTCCAATAGCTTGGTTAATCAGCAGCATGAAAAGGTTGTAAAACAAGCAGAAGAGAAGGGGACCAAAGGTATGTGGAGGGAAACAAAGATGTTCGAAATACTGGCAACAATGAGCTTGGAGGAGAAGGTAGGACAGTTGTTCACTCTGACCAACCGAGGGACTGTGCTTTCAGAGCGGACAAAGCGATTGGTTGTGAAACGCAAGGTTGGGGGAATTTTTCTGGATATGGACAGCTTGGTTGATCCCGAGCAGGTTCGAACCCTGACAGATGGGCTTCAACAAGCGGCTATAGGGACAGGGAGGGGAATTCCCCTCTTCATCTCCGCGGATTATGTAGCAGGAGCAGGCTGCAAGCTTCAGGGCGGAGCCGTTCATTTTCCCAAAAATAAAGCGCTTGGGGTGTCGGGAGATGTAAATCTGGCTTATGAATCAGGACGAATAACGTCCGAGGAATCATTAGCTATGGGAGTCAACTTCAACTACAGTCCGGTAGTGGACATCAATATCAATCCAGATAACCCGGTCATCGGGACCCACTCCTTCGGGGAAGATCCGGAGCTTGTTGCTGAACTGGCTTGTTCTGTTATTAGAGGGTACCAAGACCACGGTTTGATTGCGACGGCAAAACATTTTCCCGGGCATGGAGATACGAACGTAGACTCACACTTGGCGTTGCCAGTGCTTTCTTTCCAGTCGGAAAGACTGGAAAGCTTCGAGCTTGCTCCCTTCCGGGAGGCCATTAGTGCCGGGGTAGAAGCCGTCATGGTTGGCCATATCGCTGTTCCTGCTTGGGAGTCATCCCTCCGTCCTGCTTCTCTGTCGAAGGAGATCACAACGGGGTGGTTGCGAAATAAGTTAGGTTTCCAGGGGCTAATCGTAACGGACGGCCTATCCATGAAAGGGGTAACGGCCCAATATTCCTTGCCAGATGCATGTATCCTTGCTATTGAAGCCGGAGCTGATATCCTGCTTGCGACAGGGCAGACACCTGAAGAGGAGGACGCTATGGTAGAAGCTGTGATTAAAGCAGTTAATACAGGGCGTATCTCGATGGAGAGAATCGAGGAATCCGTTATCCGCATTTTGGAAGCCAAACAGAAATATGGCCTGAATAGAGAGAAGATGGCGTCAAAGCTGCTAACGGATCATGGGTGTTATGTGGCGAATCCCGACCATGAAGAAGTCAGCCTTAAGCTGGCCCAGAAGGCGGTTACACCTGTCCATGGAATGAAACCGATCTTCACTGCCCAGCGAGAGCGTTCGAAGGAATGGTGTTTATTGTGGGATCGGCAGACTGAACTATTTCGTAACCAACTGTGTATGGATGCGGACTTTGCTATGGAAAAGAGATTGGAGAGCTACGAGGAAGTCGTGGAAGCGATGAATTCCTGTAGCTCGGCACCGTTACTTATTTCCCTCACTTACAATAAATTAATGAATCCTGAGGTATTATCCGAGGTTAATCGAATGGCTAGAGAGAGGAAGAACGTGATTCTCGTTCACTTCGGTTCTAACTATGACCTGCGGCACCTTCCAGATGTACCTGCGCTCTTGATGTACGATCGAGCGCCTTCTTTACAGCAAGCTGCAGTTGACTACTTAATGGGTAAGGAGCTGGGAATATGAGGAATGAACATAAGGCAGACATCGTCATTATCGGTGGGGGAACAGGTGGGTGTGCAGCGGCACTTGCGGCAGCGCGTGCCGGCAGGAAGGTCATTATGACGGAGGAAACGGACTGGATTGGCGGTCAACTGACGAATCAGGCAGTGCCTCCTGATGAGCATCCGTGGATAGAACAGTTTGGTAGTACGGCAACTTATAGGGAGTTTAGGAACCGAATCCGTGAGTATTATAAGCGCAATTTCCCTTTGGCAGCAGGCTCGCCCTCAGCAGTTCTTTTCAATCCAGGGAATGCTATTGTCAGCAGCATCGCTCATGAACCTAGAGCAGCATTGGCTGTTCTTAGGGATATGCTGGCCCCTTATGTGCATAGCGGACGGCTGGAAATTCTCTTGGGGTATGTCCCAATTCATGTGGAAACGGAAGGAGACCGAATTAGAGCCGTCCATGTGAAGGAGCTGATCAAAGGTGGAGAGATTGTGCTTCAAGCTCCTTATTTCTTGGACGCGACAGAAACTGGAGAGCTCCTGCCCTTAAGTGGAACAGAATATGTAACAGGGGCTGAATCCGTAGATCAGACGGGAGAGCCACATGCTTTATCAGGGGCACCTGATCCTATGGATATGCAAGCTTTCACTTACTGCTATGCAGTTGACCATATAGAAGGTCAGGACTTTACCATTGCCAAGCCAGAGCAGTACGACTTTTGGCGGGGCTATCAAGCTGATTTCTGGCCGGATCGCCAGTTAAGCTGGATGGGGCTAGTGCCTCATACCTTGGAGCCTGTCCGATACAGCTTTTTTCCCGATGAAAAGTCGTTCTCCTTATGGAAGTATAGAAGAATCATCGACAAACGAAACTTCGCCGAAGGCACTTTCGATAGTGATATGACATTGGTCAATTGGCCGCAGAATGACTATTGGCTAGGATCGATCATTGATGTTTCTGAAGAGGAACGGGTGAAGCATCTTCACGGCGCGAAGCAGCTCAGCCTTTCTTTACTCTATTGGATGCAGACAGAGGCTCCGCGCCCGGACGGCGGGCAGGGGTATCCTGGGCTTAGACTGCGTCCAGATGTGGTAGGAACTGAAGATGGTTTGGCCAAAGCCCCTTATATCAGGGAATCCAGACGGATTAGAGCCGTGACGACTGTTCTAGAGCAGCATCTTAGCCCAGCTTTCAGAGGAACAGGGGGAGCGGAGATCTACAAGGATTCTGTCGGAGTTGGCTGTTATCGAATCGATCTGCATCCGAGTACGGGTCTGCGCTCTTACATCGATGTTTCCAGCTATCCATTCCATATTCCCTTGGGAGCTCTACTGCCGATTCGCATGCGAAACCTGCTGGCGGCCGGCAAGAATATAGGGACGACGCATATAACGAATGGCTGCTACCGACTGCATCCCGTTGAATGGAATATTGGAGAGGCAGCAGGGTGGTTGGCGGCGTATGCTTTAGACCGGGGTCTAGAGCCGCATCAAGTTCGCAGCCAAGAGAATGAACTGGCCGCTTTTCAAGAGATGCTGAAAAAAGCTGGAGTAGAGCTGACTTGGCCTTCCATTCATGCCGTGTGACTTATCAGGTTCAAATGATTGTCTTGGTAGGAATAACGTATTTTTTATTCAAAAGGATGGAGGCTTCACATGAAAATTGCAATTTGTTCCAAACATCCTCTCGATCATATCCCGTGTCAAGGTGCTGGATGGTTCCCGTGGGAAGAACTGGAATCCATAAACATCGAAGAATACGGTGCAATCTTGTTAATCGGATCATCCCGCATAGACGAGCCTGCGATTATTCCCGCACCCATGGTGCCCCGTTTATGGCGGTTTGTGGAGGGCGGAGGTTTGCTCTACGCGGAGCTTTTAGAAGCTTTTGATTTTTCTAGTTCTAGGCTGTTTGGCTGGAAGCAAGATTTCCCCAAGACCCGCAGAACGCTTGAAAAATTAAGGGTAGTACGAGCAAATGAGGAGTTCGGGCTCGAACAAGGAGCGCTGCTGGAGTGGAGTGGAGCCTATGCTTTGGGATTTCCTATGCCAGACGAACCGAACAAATCCTTGCTGGAATTTGGCTCGTTTCACGGGACTCACTTTGCGGAAGAACGAACGTCATCTCCTGCACATCCCGGTTTATCCATAAGACGTTTGGGTGCAGGCCTGGTGGTGCACTGCTCCTTTTCTCTCTATTCTAGCGAAATGAAAGAAGCGTTTAGACCTTATTCCCGTTGGGGAATGGTCATAGAGTCATTAGCGGCAAAAACTAAGCTCCCTTTGATTGTTTGGCCAGAAGTTATAAAGACTTCGAATGGGACTTCCCCGGACGAAGCCGTGGAAGCCAGTATCCGTTGGTTTGAGACTTCCGGTATTCTCCCTGCCATGGACGGAAGCGCTGGTGTATTTGAGAACATTCATTCCGTAACCGGCGCCCTTTCTTCGGATCGCAGGCCTGACTGCACGGCGCATACGGCTCTTCTATTCTATTTGTATGGTACATGGAAGAAAGATCCCCGCTATCTGGATAAGTCTCATCAGCTATTGACGTCTTTGTTTGAAAACGGGTTTCAGGATATGGAGAAGGATTCACCTTCCTATGGTTTGTTTAAGTGGTACGATTATCCAGGCCGTTACCCCGATCAAATGTTCACAGACGACAACGCCTGGGTTTGCTTAGTCCTTCTTTATTTATATAGAAAAACCGGAAGGTCTGAGTATCTGGAGCGGGGGCTGCCTCTTGCTGAAACGCTTCTTTCCACACAGAATGGGAATGGAGTCAGGCCAATCGTATTATTCCGCAGACAACTCGAGAAGCTGGGTCTAGCAGGAGCCGGGGAACTGCCTCCCAGCTTAAATCCACATTTTGAGAGCATCGCACATGCCGCTTTCATCCAAGCTTACTTGGTGACAGGAAAACAGGAGTACGTAGATACAGCGTTAAAAGGAAGCTTGTACCTGGCCTCTCGGATCGAAGATCTCACTTTCATGTACAGCCGAACCTCGGGGTATAGCCGATTTGTGCTTCCTCTTGGATTTTTAGGACGATTCGATGAGAGCGGGGAGACACTTTCCACACTGGAGCGGATAGTTGAATATCTACTTTCTCATCAGAGCCGCCTCGGAGGGATCGAAGAAGCAGATAATCCGGATCCGGACAGGTTCGGGAAGGAAGATGCCGGCGTATTCATTCATAATGGGGAAGGAATTGCCGACCAGCTCTACACGAATAATTTTCTCTTGATGAACATTTGGGAAGCTTGGAAGGCGACTGGGCAACCCAGGTATAAGACTCTATATGATGATTTGTCTGCCTATATATGCCGCATCCAAATCAACAGTGCGGATCCCCGTTATCATGGAGGGTGGATGCGCGCTTATGATTTGAAAATCGAGGAATACTTCGGTAACAACGGAGATACGGGTTGGGGGCCCTATTGTATGGAAAGCGGATGGACCCAGGCTATCACCTCGTCGGGATTACTATTAGGACTTTTGAATGAGTCACTTTTTGATTGATGATTAAGGGAGAGATTTAGAATGAATATGACCAGCATAATTACAAAAGGTGGACTTGTGGTTTCATGCCAGGCTTTACAGGATGAACCGCTTTATGGTTCTAAACATATGGCGGTTATGGCGAAGGCTGCCCTTGAAGGGGGAGCTCAGGGAATCAGAGCCAACAGTCCTGAAGATATACGAGCAATCCGTCAGGCTGTAGATCTGCCTATCATCGGACTTTGGAAGAAAGATTACGTAGGCTATGACATCTACATTACACCGACTATTGCCGATGCTATCGCCGTCTATCAGGCAGGAGCAAATATTGTTGCCTTGGACGCCACCTCCCGTCCCAGACCAGACGGACTTGAGTTGTCCCAAGTGATCCAAGAGCTGAAGCAGCTGGGAATCCCTGTTATGGCGGATATTTCTACCTATGAAGAAGGAGTAAATGCAGCCAAATG
This sequence comes from Paenibacillus sp. 2RAB27, assembly GCF_052115445.1. Taxonomy (NCBI): domain Bacteria; kingdom Bacillati; phylum Bacillota; class Bacilli; order Caryophanales; family Paenibacillaceae; genus Paenibacillus; species Paenibacillus sp. 2RAB27. The sequence goes on along the minus strand of NZ_JBFRGR010000037.1, from coordinate 13,994 downwards.
GGGAGCGGATTACGTGTCAACGACTCTTTCAGGCTATACCCCTTACAGCAAGACCACTCTTCCGAATTTAGACTTGGTGAAACGATTGACGCAGACGCTGGATGTCCCTACAGTGGCTGAGGGTGGGATATCGACGCCGCAAGATGCCAAATTAGCGCTGGGTTATGGCGCCTATTTCGTTGTGGTAGGTTCAGCCATTACACGTCCTCAGTGGATAACTGCGCAATATTTTTCCGCAATGCAGGAAGGCAGTTGACGAATATGACAGAGAATTCATCACATTATATAGGTGTTGATTTGGGGGGGACCTCTATAAAGGGAGGTCTGTTGTCCTTAGACGGAACAGTTAAATCCGAACTCGTCAAACGCACGCCGGTGAAGGAAGGCAGGGAAGGCATTCTTCGAGAGCTGTTTACACTGATCGAAGAGCTGTTGGAAATCTCCACTGACGATGTGAGGGCTATAGGAATTGGATCTGCAGGTAGAATTGATCCGGTAGCAGGAACCGTTCTATATGCGACAGACAATCTGCCAGGTTGGACGGGGACCCCCTTGAGGGATTTGGTAGAAGGAAGCTTTGGACTCCCTGCTTTTGTCGATAATGATGTGAATGCTGCAGCAATTGGAGAGACTTGGATGGGTTTGAGAGACACCTTCTTTACAGGCCCTATTATGTTTATTTCCCTTGGGACCGGCGTCGGCGGTGCTATCGTTCATAAGGGGGAAATTATTCATGGAGCAAACGGAGGAGCGGGCGAGGTCGGTCATATCCTGCTGGTTCTGGGAGGACATCCGTGCAATTGCGGGCAGAATGGCTGTCTTGAGCAGTATGGATCTGGGACAGCTCTCAACCGGATAGCAAGGAATATCGAACCCCAATGGAATAGCCACATTCTTCTAAAGCAGTGTACGGAAGGAGAACCACGAGCAGTCCGAGCAGTTGAAGTCTTTGCTGCTGATCTAGCTGCCGGTATCATTAGTATTCGCAATATGCTGGATCCCCACAAGTTTATTATTGGGGGAGGGCTGGTCGATTCTCACGATGTTTGGTGGGACTATCTGAGGTCGAAACTGGATGCCCTATCAGGGCAGAAGACGGTGCTGGAGGTGGCCCAGTTAGGTAATCGGGCCGGATTAATCGGAGCCGCCAAACTTGCAATGGATGGAATAGCAAGAGTAGGCAGGAGTAGGAAGTAATAAATAGAATGCCAAATGTCAGCCGAATGTTATTATTTTCTACAGTATTATGATTTTCCACACGGTGCAAACCCACGATGTATAAGCCTTTTTTGAAAATAGGGGTGAATGCCTATGAAAAATAAAAGGCATCTGAAAACGCTTTGTTTACGCTGAATGAAAGCGCTTTTATGCTAATTTTACACAGCACGGTTTTACATTGGTTTATGAATTGGCAAGTAAGCTGTTTGCTGTTAGGCTCAAGAAAAAATTAAAGGGAGGAAGAAAAATGAAAAGAAAGAATACTGCTTTACTCTCAACACTTTCGCTGGTAACTTTGCTTGTCGCAGGATGTAGCAGCGATAAACCTAAGGACACTATTGCTTCAGCTTCACCAACATCTGCACCGCCAGTATCGGCAGCACCAACGGCTAATTACGGCGATACTGGAGGAATAAAGCTTCCTATCGTTGATAAACCGACGACACTTACTTGGATGCTTGTTAGCGATAACCCGAATTTGGGCGACTCATTGGTTGTCAAGGAGATTGAAAAACGCACAGGCATTAAACTGGACATTCAAGCCTATTCCTCGGGAACCTACAAAGACAAGTTAAAGGTTATTGTTGCCTCCGGGAAACTTCCTGATATTTTTCACGGACAGACGCTGGCCGAGCTGAACAAGATGGGAGGGCAAGGGGCGCTTGAGCCAATTAGCCAACACTTGAAGGATCTTCCGAACTTCAAAAAACTTTATGTTGATGATAAAGAGAACAATTGGGTCATGAAATCTTGGTCTGATGACAAGAACAACATGTATGCTTGGCCGCTCTATGGCCTGCAGCGTGACGTCAATCACGGATTCCTGTACCGCAAAGATATATTTGATAAGGCAGGTATTAAGGAGTGGAGCAATACCGAGGAGTTTTATCAAGCACTCAAAAAATTGAAGGAAACCTATCCGCAATCCTATCCTGTAGCTTCCAAAACAAAGGAATTCATTTTCAGGGATTGGTCATATGGATGGGGAGTAGGCGGAGCGAGCACACCTGCTTATTACGACGAAAAAGCAAAGGTTTGGAAACTTGCCACTACCCAACCCGAGTACAAAGATATGCTTGAATTTATGAAAAAGCTTTATAACGAAGGACTCCTGGATCCAGAGTTTATTACCGACACGGATGCTTCCTGGACGGCGAAAATGACCACGAACGATAAATCGTTCGTCACTTTTGACTGGATCGGAAGATTAGATGCGTTCGCTAATTCAGTAAAAGCTCAAAATCCAACATACAACCTGCGCTATGGGAATCCGGTCGGGCCTACTGGCAATATTAGAACCCTTCCGAAAATCGACAACTTCGGAATCGTTGTAGCGAACAACAGTAATAAAGAAATTGCTTTAAAGCTGCTTGATTACTTGACCAGTCCTTCCGGCTCCTCGCTTGTTACAATGGGTGTGGAGGGAGAAACTTTCAAAATGGAAAACAACAAACCCGTTTATCCTGAGCTGAAGGATGTAGCCAACGTAGATATCAAAGCCCTAGAGAAGAAGTATGGCTTGTGGCTTGAAGGCATGTACCTGCGTCCAGATAAGCGCAGCGTATACTACAGCTTTACCGAGAAAGAGCAGGAAGCCCAAGATAAAATTGTGAAAAATAAGAAGTTTGAGCCTGCAGATCCTGTCCTGAAGTTTACGGATCAGGAGACTAAAACACTGGCGGAGCTTAAGGCATCACTCGAGAAGGCGGCCAACGAATTTAGTACGAAGTACGTTATGAAAAAAGAGTTTGGGGAAGCTGAGTGGAAAGAATGGCAGCAAAATGCCGAAAAATTAGGCGCAACCAAATTTATTGATGCCCACAATGCTGCGCAAAAACGTTACGACGAAGCGAAATAATACAGTTAAATTAATGATCTAGGAAGCGGCACCCGGGTGGGGATCTATCCGGGTGCTCTATCCTTATGATAGGAGGAAATCCCATGCGAGCGACACAACCAGAGATTTCGCAGCGGCAGAGTAACCGCATTCCCAGTTCTCGCCTTAAGTCCACTTGGAGTCATATGAAGCGTGATCGTCAGCTTCTTATCCTATTTATTCCTTGTATCGTCTTCTTCATTCTATTCAGATATGGCCCTCTCTACGGCTTAATTATCGCTTTTAAGGACTACAGTGTGTACCAAGGGATTTTGGGGAGCGAGTGGGTCGGCTTGAAGCACTTCCGACAATTTTTTAACAGCCCCGATTTTTTCCTGTTGTTCAAAAATACGCTGCTGCTTGGGCTGTTCAACCTGCTATGGGCTTTCCCGTTTCCAATTATTTTTGCCGTATTGTTGAATGAAGTTCGAAATGTGAAGTTCAAAAAGATGGTGCAGACTTTCAGTTACCTGCCGGCTTTTTTGTCGGTCGTAATCGTCAGCAGCATGCTTGTTGACTTTCTGTCCCCGACACATGGTTTGGTGAATACTGTCTTACATGCATTTGGCTTTAAGGGAACCTATTTCTTGGTTGCGCCGGAATGGTTCCGGACCATTTATGTATCCAGTGAAATCTGGCAGCACATGGGCTACGAAGCGATTATTTATTTGGCCGCGATTGCCAGTATAGATCCGACATTGTACGAAGCGGGCAAGGTGGATGGAGCATCGCGCTTTCAAATGATACGTTATATCACCATTCCCAGCATCATGCCTACCATCCTCATTTTGTTCATTATCAAAACCGGGTCGATGTTTCGGATTGGTTATGAGAAGGTGCTCCTGCTTTACAACCCCATGACATATGAGGTTAGCGATGTATTTTCGACTTATGTGTATCGAAAGGGTCTGCTGGAAACTAACTATAGCTATGCTGCTGCAGTAGGGATTTTTGAAGCGATAATCGCCCTTCTCATGCTGCTGTTTTCCAATATCGTGAGCAAAAAAGCAGGGGGAAAAGGGTTATGGTAAAAAGAAAACCATTCCAAAATAGATGGACACTGTTCGATATGATCCTTACCTTGGTTCTATCTATCGTTGCGATTGTGACGGTTTATCCGGTTCTTTATATCGTGGTGATCTCGTTCAGCGATACAGCTAGCATTGTACAGAACAAGGTTTTCCTATGGCCAAAGGGCTTTAATCTGGATGCGTACAAGGAAATATTGGCTAGCCCAAAAATTCCAAGAGCTTATATGAACACGATTCTTTACACCGTGGTAGGCACTGCAATTAACCTACTTATGACGGCCGTCGCCGCGTACCCTTTATCGAGACCCGGCTTTTTCGGGAGAAAATACTTTATGATAGCTATTGTGCTAACGATGTTTCTAAACGGTGGTATGATCCCGACGTTTCTTATCGTTCAGAAGCTCCATCTGATTGATTCCATGTGGGCGCTTGTCATTCCAAATGCAATATGGACGATCGAGCTGCTGATTTTGAAAAGCTTCTATGAAGCAATGTCGAGCTCTCTTCGAGAATCAGCTGTTATTGATGGCGCTTCTGAATATAGGATTCTATTTAGCATTATCATTCCATTGTCTAAGCCGGCGCTCGCTTCAATCGGGTTATTTTATTTCATGGGGCATTGGAACAGCTTTTTCCTTCCGATGATCTATTTGAATGATATGAAATTGTATCCATTGCAGGTCGTTCTGCGTGACATGCTGTTCTTTGACATGTCCAAAGAATCAGGATTGGTTGATCAGGCGGCACTTGCGCCTCAAGCTGTGAAGAACGCGACTATTTTTATATCCATGGTACCTGTACTCTTAATTTACCCGTTCGCCCAGAGGTATTTTGCCAAAGGAATTATGCTCGGTTCAGAGAAGGGATAAGCCCCGCTTCATAGAAAGTATATAGTTGGGGGTGCACGGATGGGGAAAATGAAAATGATTGCCAATAAGGGATTTCTACAAATTTTTTCCGCGCTTCTTTTGATGGTGATCCTTATGTTTGTTTCTAATTATTTGGTTTATAAAAACTCACTCACTAGCGTTTATAACCAAGTCAGTGAAAACAACAAACTGGTTGTCAAGAACATGATCCGCTCCTTTGACGACAGCTTCAAAGATATTAACGATATTATTTATTCAATTCAGCAGTTGCCTTACCATACCTGGGATAAGAGTGATGACGGGATCCTCAACATGCACGAAGTGTATCTGTCTCAGAAAGACATTCGTTCGTTAGTTTCCTCCATCGATTATATCGAAGAAGTCGTGGTATTTAATAACAATTCCAATCTTGCCATAACGGCAGCAGGTACGATACAAATGCAAGACCTTTTTCGGCAAAAGTACAGCAACAAAACATATAACGCCGATTTTTGGAAATCCACTGCAGGAACTACGCACCCACTTCGGGTGTTTCCATCCGAGAGGTACTCGGAGATAGGGGCTTCCGGAGTTGGGGATACACTCAGGAAGCTTCTTGTCGTTCTAGGAAGTAATCAATTATCTAATCAGAATGTTTTGGTTTTTATAAATACGGATAAGCTGCTCCAGCATGTCAATCAAATGGCCATGATGCAGGGGACTTCGCTGATCGTAATGGACCATAATCGGAATGTGATCCTTAACACGGAGGAGAGCTGGGATCTCGTTGAAGTTCTGAATGATCTTAATGTCGGAGAGGGTCCAGAAGCAACGCTGAAGAAAAAGAATTACGAATACAATCTTTTTAAATCGGACTATAACGACTTTGTGTATATTAACAAGGCTCCCTACAAATTTGCGAATATGAAATCAGTAGGGGATGCTAATCGACAAATTATCATCATTGCCATCGTGAGCGCCATCTTACTTTCCGCTCTGCTCAGCATGTACTTATATACGCCGGTGCGGAACATTCTCAAGCTAGTAGGAGGATGGGATCAAGGAAGAGCGGACTTTCGGAACATCTTTACCGGGATTGCCAAAATTCAGCACGAGAACGAATCCTTCAAAACCCAGATAGATGTCATCTACTCAGAAATGCGCAAAGGCGCTTTTCTGAATGCTCTAGGCGATGGTTACCATTTAAGGGAAACCGAACAGCGACTGCAGCATTATTTCACTGAATTTTTTCAGAATAAATATTTTATTATAGCCACTATTCATCTCCATCCCAATTCGGGTAAAGTGGCATTTAACATCCAAGAACATACCCAAGCTATTCAGAACGGTCTACGTGAGCAACCGGGAAAGGCGATTGTTTTTCATCAATCAAATCTGAGGTTTGTGGTGTTGATAGGATTTGGGCAGCAGGCTGAGCGCGAGCTAGCTGTTAAACAACTACGCGCTTATGTGCTGCAGGAGAAGACAGAGTTGTGGAAAGATTGCTTCGTCTTGACTGCGGTCAGCCGACTTTATCCATCTTTAACGGAGAACTGCCATAAGGCATATCAGGATTTATCACATTGCCTTGTTTATCGAAACATCCATTCTGAGGATCCAATTATCGACTATGATTCTATCCGATTTACGTGGAAGGTTTATTATCCTCTTGATGAGATTGAGAAATCTTCCAACTTTCTTGTAAGCGGCAATGTTGCCGAATGTATTAGGATTATCAATGAGATCTTTGCTTTAAATATAGAACGGAGAATTCACCATTACCAGTTGGTGCCGGTTGCGAAAACGATGTTTTACTATTTACTGAAGCATCTTGAAATGAGCAATATCGAAACGAAAGTCATCCTTGCGTTGGAATTGGAATTTAATACGCAAGTGGAAGCCGCCTACCATTATGAGGGTATTCAAAGCACCCTAATCCAAGCGGTTAAGGTCATTGCAGACAAGATCAAGAACGGACAAAGAAGCAAGCTGAATCCTACTTTCGTTGCCCAGTATATAGAAGAGCATTATATGAGCAATTTACATTTGGACCATATGGCCGAAAAAATGGAGACATCTCCGAAGTATTTCTCCAATTATTTCAAGAAAACATTCGGGGTCAACTTTGTTGATTATTTGAACAAGGTAAGGTTGTCACATGCCAAAGAATTGTTGAAGAACACCGATATGCCGGTCTCCGAGATCAGTGAAAAAACCGGGTATTTGAATTCCACTACGTTTACCAGTACATTCAAGAAATACTTCGGTTTCTCGCCGAGCGAATTTCGCAAGAGCGCTTCAACTGACCAATTACTACTTGGGAGGAAAAAATGATGAAAGCCATCGCCGCTAGAGAAGGATCCATCGTAACGATCGACGTAGAAGAGCCGGATCTTCTTGATGGTCACGTCCTCATACGTACTGAATATTCCGCTATCAGTCCCGGTACGGAATTGACGATTGCAAACAGATCAAAAGACAAACCAATCGGACTAGGCTACAGCGCCGTAGGAATCATAGAAAAAGTGGGCAAAGCTGTGACTTCGCTGCATCCGGGACAAAGGGTCGCCTGCTATGGCGGCCCTTATGTTCGACATGCGGAGCTAATGTCAGTGCCGGTTAATCTTACCGCGATTGTACCCGGGCATGTCAGCCCGGAAGAGGCAGCCTTCGCTGGACTTGGAGCCATAGCCATTCATGCTTTACGGACAGCTGATCTGAGATTTGGAGAGTCGGCAGTCGTGGTTGGATTAGGTATCCTGGGGAATATTACTGCTCAAATTGCGGCTGCCGCTGCTTATCCCACCCTTGGTTATGATTTGAATACCGAGCGTGTGGCGTTCCTTAAGCAGTGTGGAGTAAGCCGATCTTACGACAAGCAAGAGGACTTGGAAGCAGGTCTCGCGGAAGCTACGGGAGGTAGTGGCGCAGATAGTGTCCTCTTATGTGCAAGCGGGAATGGTGAAGAGCTTATGAACAGCTCGTTTAATTGGATTCGTGATCGTGGGAAGGTGGTAGTTGTCGGGGATTTAACCACTGAATTCTCGAGAGGGAAGATGTTCGGGAAAGAAGCTCAGGTGCTCATTTCTCGAGCAGGAGGCCCCGGCCGTTATGACGCCCAGTATGAACGGGAAAATATGGACTATCCATTAGGTTATGTACGTTGGACGGAGGGCCGTAACACAAGGGAATACATACGGCTGCTTGCTGAGAAATGCATCTGTATTCGGCCGCTAATTAGCGGCATATATCCGATTGACCGTGTAGAAGAGGCCTATGAAAGCTACATGACGCCATCAACTACGATGGGGACATTGATTCGGTACGGAGTGGGGAGCTAATAGTTGAAGGAGCGCTCCCAGTATAGGAGATAAAGATGAAACACACACTGGTTGTCTTCAAATGGGATAAAAGGAAAGGATGAGTGGGGGGAGTCAATTATTTTTCAAATCATTAAAAGAGAAATATTGAATAAAACAGATGGGGATTTTGTTGGTTCAATAAGGAGTTTACCATTTGCAAAATATGATCTTGATTAGTCAATTAACCAACGAGAGATTAAGCTTCGTCAGCTTCGTCACATCTATCTAAGGGGTGGAGGTCGGTCTTTCTAACGGAACAGGTCAGAGCCTTTTTGCGTAATGTATCCCGATACTCCGTGCTTTCTTTGTCATCCTGCGAATACCCCAACTTGCGTGAGGTCAGGTTTAGTTTTTGTAGGAGGACAAGAACATAAATGTATAAGAAGCCGCGGTTTATGCGGTTTTTATTTTTATGGATACAACTTCTTGTCCTTTTCGAAAGACAAGAAGTTGCACAGATATCCGAAGGAGAACATGAAAGTGATATGTTCTCCACAGTAGCAGAACAATACGTATTTATGGTTCATTTTTTAGGAATCCATTCACCCTTATGTCCCGTAAATCGAGATGTGGTATAGGTTCTTGGATTGAAATAGCGAACGCATTTTACTAATGAATTTTGAGGTTGCCGTGAAATTTCATCGGCAGCTTATTAAGCTTATCGGGCAGATTAACGCAACTTTCATTGCATTTACAGAGTCTACATATATGGAATTATTTGTTAGGTTTAAGATCGGGGTGGTGATTTTCATGCTTATGGAAGAAGAAGTCACTGTATTACTGAGAGTAGGCTTACTAATTGTAATGATTCCTGTTGTAGTGCTAGTGATTGGCTTGATGATAAAATTTAAGAAGCATGGCTTTGGGTGGTTTTTGGGTCATCTGCTATTATTCACTTTTGGTGCATTGACTTGGATAAGATTACTTGAAACTAGGGCTTTTGCAAGTTCAATAAATAACTCTGTAACTATTGCTGTGATCGGCGTAATTTGGGCTATCAGTATGGCATGTTTTGTCAAAGGCTTATTGTCTTTAAGTTATTTGAAGAAAGGATAGATGAACTAACTGGGAACTATAGTTAAGGGGCTTGCGTCGCGGCAGCTCCTTACGGGCAGGCTAACTAAAATTACGTTTTCCCATATGGTATAATTTGGAATACTGGTAATTGTAGAAGTAGGAGGTGTTATTGAACTAATGAAATATCGAATTGTATTTTCTCTTGCTTTATCGATTCTTTTATTTATTTCAGGTTGTACAAACAAAGAATCAGATATTAATTTAAAAGAAAAGTCAGATGAGGTTGTTTATTATGGGGAAGGAGAAGAGTGGCTTGCCACCTTTTCAATATTTAAAGTTAAAAATTCATTGTTTGATTCGATATATATTCAAAATATTGGGGGTAACAGAGAAGCAAAAATCGGACCAATTGAGTATCAATTAGTTGGCGGAGAAGGGTTTAAGTTTGAAAGCCAATATCCTCAGGAATTACAAGGAGTTAGAAGTTTTCACACGTCATCTGAAGCAAATGCAGATGTTGTTACCATTAAACTCACTACAGATGACGTTTTCAAACTCACTATAAAATACAGTGGGAAGATAGAAACTCTAACACTCAGTACAATTACTCGTTAAACTCCCTCAGATAACGATACCACATAAACAGGGAGCAGATTGCCGCGGCAGCTGTTCCCTGTTTTTATTAAAGTAACGGGTAGGATAGTTCCAATATGCGGTATATTTGGATTAGGGATTTGAAACAAGGGAGGGGCCATATTGATGGAAATAAAGTATCTGGTTAAGAGTCCTCCAAGGGTTGGAACCATTTTAGGCATGATTGCTATTATATGTAGTCAATCTATTCTTGTACTGAGATCATGGGATCGGATAGGAGTATATTATGCTTCGGTAACGGTGATACTTCTTTGTTTAGTTGTACTGTTACTCGCATTGTACAGAACATTCTTCAAGAAACCTACCGAGTTATGCTTATCCAATGACAAGATCATATTAAATGGAGTTCTATTTACTTCGGGGGATATTAAAGTGATAATGACCAAGGGGTACTTTAAGCCTGTTATCGGGATATTACCTCACAGGAGGAAGATCGTCCCATTAGATATGGCATTTAGGTATTCAAGGGATGAAGATAGAGGTATTCCGGATTTAAAGAGTTGGGCAAAAATGAACAATGTAAAGATGGTCAATAAATCGTTCCAAACGTGGATATAATTATATTCCCGAGCTCGATTTGGTACGATCATTTTTTACTAGCAAATGGGTATAATGCTGTCCGTTACGCTATGGATAGGATAGTTTAGTCGCTTTGCAAATACTTTTATAAATAAATCATTTGTTGCGAAGAGCTTTGTCATGGTGATTTTCATCCAGGTAACATTATATTATCAAATGGTATCACACTGGTTCTAGATTTCATGAATGTGTGCCACGGGGATTTTTTTATATGATGTTGCAAGAACTGTTTTTTTGGTGCAATATACACCAGTTCCAGCAGGTTCATATGATCGAGAAGAGCTTCTGCGGTTCAAGAAAACGCTGGCAGATTTATATCTTATTGAAATGAATGTTTCCCGAGAAATGATACATGATTATCTATCTGTGATTATTATGGCTAGAGTAGGCGAATGCCCTAATGAATAGATTATTTTAGACGTTTATAAATAACTAAAACGCGGCTGCCGGTATGGATCGGCAGTCTCGTTGTGCTAACGGGCAGGATTGTTACACATGACATGAATTCTTATTTTATATATTTTAAGTATTTGGTGTCATGTGTGAAAATAATTCGATTCGATTAGATTTGGATTCGGAGAAATATTTTCAGTATCAATGAAGCGGAATCAGCTAGACTCATCAGTACCATCTAACTGAATAAGTAGGTTTTACTCCAATCACAATCAATAGTCTATTTTCAGAATTGGATTTTTACTGGTATATTTAGACAGTCTACAAGGTATGTTTATGACTCTTTATAAGGCGGTATTGGTATGGATGAAGATAAGCAGAAGTCCTATAATCATTGTTTCGTAATCGAAGCCCAAAATGGCAATTTCGATGCATATCGGCAGATCGTGCTTCAATATTCTAACGCTATGTTTTCCGTTGCCATCAGTATTATCGGGGACTTTCATGAAGCACAGGATGCAACACAAGAAGCTTTTCTTAAATGCTATCATCGACTGCATACCCTCGAAGATCCTTCTAAATTGGGTAGTTGGTTATATACCATCGTTTGTCGAACAAGCCTCGATTTCGTGAAAAAGAAAAAACGAACTTTGCCTTATGTAGATGAGGTCGCCCCCTCCATAAATAATGTTGATACATGGTTAGATCAGCGTTTAATGCAAGAAACGATCTGGAATGCCATTCAAAATCTAGAGCAGACAAGCAAAATGGCAATCATACTTCACTACTTAAGCGAATGGTCAATGAGGGAAATTAGTAAGTTCTTGAATATTTCTCTGTCCGCTGTAGAAAGCCGTATTCGGAGGGCCAGAGAAATGCTTAAGCGTCACCTCGCTGACGATTTCGAACAATTTTTTCGAATGCACCGTTTAGATCAGAAATTCGAACAGAAAGTCTCGGAACGAGTATTAAGAAGTGCAGGACATTTCTATATTCCCGTACTTCATCGAGAGTCGGTTCTAAACTGGTTCGTCCGTCATTTTCAGCTGGGAATCAGCAGACGTGGCAATCTATTAGTAGGGTCCGGACATGAATTGTATTTGTTGGAGTGCCATACTCATCTGCCAAGCGATTTACCCTTGTTGGCTTTCGAGGTGTCCGATGTAGAACAACTTTGGTATAAGCTGCAACGTGACGGAGTCAAGTCAGAGTCGATCCATACGAATCATTTTGTCGGAAAGCAATTTGTTTTCTACGACCCGGACGGCAACTTATATCATGCGGTTGAAAAAAAATAGAAAAAAGAAATTGGATGCGACGGCTTTGATGAAGTCGAATCGTCTATATATAGAAATACGAATTATAATGAGAGGTGGAGCTTACATGGCCGAAAAAGAATTAAATAAAACAAAAGAACAACAAGCAGCAAAAGCACCGATGTTAAAGAGAGTCTCTCACAACTACTTACCCGTATCTAACGTGGAAATTGCCTCCATGTGGTACAAAGAGACATTAGGACTTACAGTTAAGCCCCGCGGGCCTGCCGACGGAGCCATCCTTGTGCTTGGCAACGGGCAATGGTTATTCCTTTTGGAAACGAAAGAGAAGAGAACGGCAAACTTCATGACGGATCAATGGGAAGGCGACGAATATGAAATGTTCTCTCTGACGTTCGAGGTTGAGAATATTGTAGAGGTCCATAAACGACTTCGCGAAAGTGGAGTCTACGTCGAGCCGCTAAACGACCAAGGAAACTGTGGTTTGCAATTCAAGTTCAAAGATCCGGACGGAAACAAGTTCAACATTTGGCAGGAAGTAGAACAAGGTTAATAGCTTGTTTAATCCAAGTTGACCCACATTTGAAATGTCCATATGCAATGGAACGGATAACGATAGTTGAACGAATAATGGAGCAGATTGCTGTGGCAACTGCTCCATTTTGATTAAGCTAAAGGGCAGGATACTGCAATGGCGTTGTGGAAAATACTACAAATCTTATACTCGAAGGAGCATTAAGTGGGAGGATCAATAATAATATATTTTTGAAAGGAAGAAACAGAATGACATGGAATATTTTTCTATACATACCTTATACAATTATTATGATTATTGGTCTGTTTATTCTTATTGTGATTTTAAAAGGAGCCAAAAGTAAAAAAGTTCCTTTTATTCTTTTGATTATTTCGATACCTATTTTTATTATTTTTCAATGTTACTTTTGGAATGGAACATATAATAACTATGTGAAAAGTTATTTGTTCCCAAGCAAAGTATTTGAATGCGAATATGAAGAAGAACTTAAAAACATTGCAATCCCTCTTCCTAAAAGAACTGTATTTAAAGGAAAATCAAATATTTGTTCGCCGTTTTATTTGTCTTATGTAGACGATCGTGATTTTAAATCTTTCTATCAGGAAAAGTTGAACAAACTAAAAGATAAAGGCACGATTCAAAACTATCGCCAAATTAATAATAACGGGTTTGAAGTGGAGTTATTATCAGGTTCAAAAATAGAAATTCTTCACAGAGCAGATAGTTCTAATTTTATTACAATCAAATATGTAAACAGAGTTGATGTGGATTCAAAACTAAATCCTAATGTCGCTACGCTAATGTAAGAGGACAAAAACATTTATGCATTATCAGCCGCGAATGACGCGGTTTTTTTATTTTATGGATACAACTTCTTGTCTTTTCCAAAAGACAAGAAGTTGTATTGTTTTCCATTGATAGACATAATGATGATATCTTCTCCGCGGTAATTGAACGATGCATATTTGAGGGTCATTTTTCATAATACAATACACATTTGTGTCTCGTGATTCGGATTATTAAAGAGTACGTCAAGCAATTGAATTCTTCATGGGATTAGCCGGTTGCGGCCTTTGTTCAACTAACGGGCAGCATTCCTATTTTGTAGAAATACGAGGTTTGAAAAATAAAAAGACTCCTTGGTATGATGTTAAAAGGATCCCAGTTGCTGGCCAGCGACAGATCCAAATAACATATCAAGGAG